>JAZRTN010000061.1:0-2106 GCA_045652045.1 Clostridia bacterium | reverse complement strand
AGGCAAGTGGTAGGGTGGTTTTAAATCCGTTTAATTTCTGCCTTAATAGTTTGATTTTGTTATATGTGTTTGTGCCTATATTTAGTTTTAAGGTGAGTTTAGTTGCAAGTATTTTTATTAAAATTGCCTTAGCACTTGTGTTGATTAGTATTTGCTACGAACTTATGTATTTGGTAGAGTATAGATATAAAACTTGCCCGATAACAAAAGTATTTGCCTATCCACTTATAGCCTTAAATTTTCTTACCACAAAAGGTTGTGATAAAACTATGTTAAACAGAGTGTGTTTAGCAGTAGAGGAGTTGCCAATGAAGTTAGAGAGTTCAAACAACTTAATACCTACACGCCAAGTCGTTTTAGAAGTAAAACAGGTCTTAGCAGATGCTAACATTGACAGTGATGAAGCAAATATATTAATTTGCGACACACTTAATCTTGCAAGAACACAACTTATCACAAAACAAGGTTTTACAAAACAAGAATATTCAAAAATCCTTAAAGTGCTGGACAAACGCAAAAAGCGTATGCCTTTAAACAAAATTTTAAAAACGCAAAGTTTTTATGGGCTAGACTTTTTTATTAATGAAAATGTGCTTGCTCCACGACCAGAAACCGAACTTTTAGTAGAACAAGCAGTAAGCCATATAAACTCACTTGAATTAAACTCTCCAAAAGCCCTTGACCTATGTACAGGCAGTGGAGCTATTGCAGTATGTGTTGCAAAACATACCAAGGCAAAAGTTACAGCAATAGATGTAAGTAGTGCAGCAATTAAAGTAGCAACTCAAAATGCCCAAACTTATAATACAAATATAAGATTTATCAAAAGTGATATGTTAAAAGCCTTGAAACCAACAGACAAATTTGATATAATCATTTCGAATCCACCATATATACCTACAAACACAATCAAAACACTAGAAGAAGAAGTAAAGCTTTACGACCCAATTTTAGCACTTGATGGAGGGGTGGACGGATTAAAGTTTTATAGAGAAATTGCCGACCTTGCGCCAATGTTTTTAAAACGCAACGGTTCAATTATGTTAGAGATAGGTTATGACCAACAACAATCAGTAACAGATATTCTAAAAGACAATTTCACAAATATACAAACTATACAAGATTACAATGGTTTGCCACGCATAATTGTCGCAACCAAAAAAGGATAATTTTTTATGATACAAAAACTAGACAATATCGAAAATCGTTATAATGAGCTTACAAAACTAGTAGTAGACCCAGCAGTTATTGCTAACAATAAAGAGTGGAAAAAACTAGTAAAAGAGCATAGTGATATCACACCTATTATCGAAAAGTACAACGAGTTAAAGCGTTGTGTTGGTGACTTAGAGGGTGCTGAGGAAATGATGAAAACCGAAAAAGACCCAGAGATGATTGAACTATTAAAAGAAGAAATCAAAACTTGTAAGCAAAGAAGAGAAACAATAGACGAAGAGTTAACAATCCTTCTTTTACCAAAAGACGAAAACGACGACAAAAACGTTATTATCGAAATCCGTGCCGGTGCTGGTGGTGACGAAGCAGCCCTATTTGGTTATGAGCTTATGCGTATGTACAATATGTATGCAGAGCGTAACCGTTGGAAGAGCGAAATTCTTAACATTAACGAAAGCGAACTTGGTGGCATCAAAGAAGTTGTCTTTATGATTGCAGGTAAAGACGTTTATTCAAAGTTAAAGTTTGAGAGTGGGGTTCATAGAGTACAAAGAGTTCCAGAAACCGAATCACAAGGTAGAGTGCACACTTCAACAGTTACAGTGGCTGTATTGCCAGAACTTGAAGAAGTAGAGTTTGAAATTTTAGACAAAGACCTAAAAGTTGACACTTATAGAGCTTCTGGTGCTGGTGGACAACACGTTAACAAAACCGAATCTGCTATACGTATTACCCACTTACCAACAGGCATTATCGTTGCTTGTCAAGATGAGCGTAGCCAAATAAAGAATAGAGAAAAGGCTATGACTATTTTAAAATCAAAACTTTATGATTTCTATCAAGGTCAAAAAGATAAAGAATATGCAGAAACTCGTAAGTCAAGTCGGAGGCCAAGCGGTCTTAGGAAGACAATCCAGGGTTCCAACTCCT
>JAZRTN010000060.1:0-2562 GCA_045652045.1 Clostridia bacterium | reverse complement strand
CGATACTTAGAGCTTGAGAAACTTTGATTTTTGTACCACATAGATATAAGCTATCTGTTCTAAAGCCTTCGATTACTGCTCTACCTACACCATAATAGATAAAGTATGCTGCTGTAACTATACCTGAGAATTTAAGTTTATAACATATAATCATAAGTATAACTACGCCTACTAAATTCCAAAAACTTTCATAAAAGAAAGTAGCATTAAACCAAGCGCCCTCTACTTCGGCCAAAGAGCCATAGGCTTTGATTACTTGTTGTTGGGCTTCATAGGTAAAGTTCATATCGTCAATATACACACCTATTGGAAACCACTGCATTTTTGGGTTGGTAATAAGTGAGCCGTATGCTTCTTGATTGACAAAGTTGCCCCATCTACCTATTGCTTGTCCAAGGATTAAACACGGAACTGCTATATCACACAAATCAAGTAAAGGCACTTTTTTTACAAGGGATACGATAACTAGACCTAAAAAGCCACCAATAACTCCACCGTATATTGCCATGCCACCGTTCCAAACTTCGAATATTTCACCGAAGCTGTCTACCCCTTCAAAAATACAATAATAAAGCCTTGCACCAACCAACGCAAGTGGTATTGCTGCAAGAGCCATATCTAAAACTAATGATTTTTCATAGCCTTTGGCTTTGCTTGTGAAAGTTGCAAGTATTAGTCCTAAAACCATACCTGCGGCAATGATAACTCCATACCATTTAACTTCCCATATGCCAAAAAAACTAAAACCTGGGTTTAAAAGCATACTTGTATTCATACTACAATTATACTTTTTATTTGGCATACAAGTCAAATAATATATTTAAAAATAAATAGTATGTTTTGTATAATATTGCAATAAAAAAAGACAACTCTTCAAGTTGTCTACACTACACCTAGGCTTATTAACATAGCTTTTGTTACTTCGTGCATTTTTATTGGGCTAAGGGAAGATATCTTTTCTATAAGACGTTGTTTATCTATGGTACGTATTTGTTCTAAAAGCACTACGGAATCTTTTTCTAATCCGTATTCTTTACTAGATAGTTCTATATGGGTTGGGAGCTTTGCTTTGTTAAGTTTGCTTGTTATTGCTGCTGCAATAATTGTTGGGCTATATTTGTTGCCAATATCGTTTTGGACTACTAATATCGGCCTTATGCCACCCTGTTCGCTACCTACGACAGGGCTTAAATCTGCATAAAAAATATCTCCCCTTTTTATCATTTTGCTCCTTATTTTGTTAGCCAGTCTTCATAGCTAAACAGTGCTTTATTTTCTAGGGGTAAAAACTCTGACTCTAATGTTCGTGACAAGTTTTTGTACATATTAGAGTTATATACATTTATCCCTTTATTCATACTATGCGAGTGACAACAATAATTGTTAAGTGGTGTTATTAATTTTGAAGTTTTTTGTTTCATATAGTTTTGCCCCTTTTTAATAAAGTTAAACAAAAAAAAGAGCATATACTGCTCTTTATTACTTTGTGATAAAACAAAAATATTATACTTAAAAATTAAATTTATTCTACGATACAAACTGCTGTGGCATAAGTCTTGTTATGAGATATGCTAATGTCTATTTGCTTAAAGTTGTTGTCAAAAAACTCTTTTGCACCGTTTTTTAGGTTAACTGATGGCACACCATTAGTTCTAATAATTTCCACATCAAGCGGAACAATTGATGCGTTAAAACCTGTTTTAAAAGCTTTAACTACGGCTTCTTTTGCAGCAAATGTACCTGCTATATGTTCTAATTTATGAGTAAATTTATTAAAATACTTTATTTCCTTATCTGTAAAAATAGTTTGTAGTTTATTGATATCTTGCGACATTTTCTCAAATCTATCTATTTCTATAATATCAGTTCCCACTTTCATATTCTTCACTCTCTTTAATTAATGTTTTTATTGCAAACATAATATCTTCACCCTCAAAACCACGTGACATCAAAAATCTATATAGTTTTTGAGATGTTTCGTAAGTTTTAGGTTTATTTTTTATATATTTTTGAGCAAGCACCATGACTGTTTCTCTTTCGCTCTGTATTGTCTCCAATGCGTTTTCTATTGTTTTATCATCGACACCTTTTTGTTTTAATTTAAGGGCGATTAACTTTTTGCCATTTTTATTGGTCGTTGATTTGGTAAATGTATTGGCATAATACTGGTCGTTAACATAGCCATATTGTGATAGCATTGACAACACATAATCTATGATGCTATCAACATAACCCTTGCCTTTTAGGTATTGGATTAGTTCTTTTTTTGTTTTTAGTTTGTTACCTAAGTACTTTACTGTTTTTGTTAAAGCTGTTTGCTTTTCTGAGACAAATTGAAGTTCATCTAGTTTTTCTTTGTCTATTTCTAAGCCTTCTTTAATTGAATTTTTTACAATAGTTTCGGCTGTTAATGCACAATAATAACTGCCATCTAGATATACATTAACACGCTCGTCACTACGTTTTTGTTTTTGTAATTGAGTTATTTTCATTAAATAAATTTTTCTCCTAGATATACAATATCTTTGTCTAGTACATATCCTTTAATTACGTCTAAATCAT
>JAZRTN010000059.1:0-1985 GCA_045652045.1 Clostridia bacterium | reverse complement strand
AACGGCTTTTTCTAAGACTTTTAAATTAATTATAAACATTTCAAATAAGTATTTCGGTTTCGACGAAAGCGATATTTCAAGTTATTCTTTAGAAATATTGGACAAATGTTTACAAACATACACACAGGATAAAGCTGGGTTTGTAACTTATTTTACAATCGTTTTTAAAAACAAATTAAGAGAAGAATCCCAAAAGTTAAGCACAGATAAAAGAAAGGCTTTTATGTATAGTAACAGTTTGGATGTTATGTATGAAAATGGCTTTGACATTGTGGACACCACTGTACATAACGATATTTTAGAAGACTTAGATATCTACGGTTTAAGTGAAAGAGAAAATACTTATTGTAGACTTATACTAGACGGATATACAAACAAGGAAATCGCACAACAATTTAATACAAGTGTTATGACTTTAAGCAACATAAGAAAAAAACTTAGATTTAAATTGAGTGCAGTTGTTTTATAAAATAAGCCTTTATTATATATAATAAAGTGAGGAGGTAATATATGGTTAAACTTTTCCAACGGTTTTCTATATGGCTTTTTAGAAAAGCACATAAACTTAAAAAAGTTGACACAACTAATAAAAACAATAACAAACAAAAAGGAGAACAAAATTAAACTATGGGCAAAATTCATATGAACGACATTGACAACTATGGCAACAATTCAAATGGTAGCTTTTTCAGCTTGAAGAATGACAAGGACATCGCAACTGTACGCTTTATGTACAACACAATTGAAGATGTGCAAGGTTACGCAGTACACGAAATTGAAGTTGACGGCAAAAAGCGTTATGTTAACTGTTTGAGAGCTTATAACGAACCTGTGGACAACTGTCCTTTGTGTGCAGCAAGATACAGAGTTTTGGCAAAAATCTTTGTTATGTTGTTTGACGAAAACACAGGTGAAATTAAGATTTGGGACAGAGGTAAGAGCTTCTTTAGCAAACTTTCAAGCCTTTGTTCAAGATACAATCCTCTTGTAGCAACACCTTTTGAAATTGAAAGAAACGGTAAGAAGGGTGATACAAATACTACCTACGAAACATACGCATTGGCAACAGATGGTACAACATTGGAAGATCTTCCTGAAATTCCTGAACTTCTTGGAACACTTATTATGGACAAGAGTTACGAAGAACTTTGTTACTTCTTGGAAAATGGTGAGTTCGAAGATTCTAACAATGAAAAAGAAGTACGCAGAAGTCCTTCAACAGACCAAAGAAGACCAGCACCTGCCACAAATGGTCCTGTTGAAAGAAGAACACCTTATACACAACAAGGTAGACGACCTAACGGAAATACGGATAGATTCTAATGTCTGGACTATTTAATTTACCTCCAAGAGCAACCAAAGCATCTGACACTTTGGTTGCTCAGAAGTCGTCTAAAACTAAAAAACAACAAGGTGCTGAAATAACAATTAAAGGTGGAGACGGACTTTTAGAGAGGATTTCAACAATAAATGCACTTGTTAACAAAAACCTTGGTAAATATGTTGATAAGTACCAAATAATTAGAGATGATAACACCTTCAAACAATATATTGATGCAAGTATTGAGCAAGGTGTTATTTCTATAGATACAGAGACAAACAGTTTGGACCCAATTACAGGTGTTTTAGCTGGTTTGTGTATTTATACACCAGGTCAAAAAGCGGCTTATGTACCTTTACACCACATCAGTTATGTGTTAGATACAGAAGTAGAAAATCAAATTAGTGATAGCGTAGCGGCAGAACAGTTGCAACGACTTGTGGACAATAAAACGGATATCATTATGTTCAATGCAAAGTTTGATATTCGTTTTATTAAGAATCAGTTAGGTGTTAAGTTAATACCTACTTGGGATGGTTATCTTGCCGCAAGACTACTTAACGAAAACGAAGGCGACGGAAATAACGGCTTAAAGGCTCTTCATAAAAAGTATGTACTTAATGGGGAAGGGGATGCTTTTAGTTTCGAGTCTTTGTTCAAGGGC
>JAZRTN010000058.1:0-1097 GCA_045652045.1 Clostridia bacterium | reverse complement strand
AAATAAAAGTACTGGATAAGCATAATAAGGTAATAGTAGAGGAGGATATCCACGATATACCTAGAGAGTATATAGAGAGATATACAGATAAATACAACCTAGAGCCTAGACTTGACTTTTATAATATAGTAAATGGCATACCAGTATATCAACCTACAATAGCAGAGCGAGAAAATGCAGAAAAGGTACAAGAGGTATAACATAGATAACCTAACACCATTTACGACAGATAACGCTAGTTATTATGGCAGTAGAGGTGGCTATGCAAGTGGTAAGAGTAAACTACTACGCAAGATAGATACTACAAGGCTACAAATGGCTATGATATCTTTAGAGCTAGAGCCATATAGAACACGTAAAAGGATATATAATAGAGAGCTAAACTACATTAAAGGACAAGTACATTATTATAAGATACTAAATAATAGGTATAATAAACTGGTAGATAGGTATAATCAAAAATATGGCGTGATAGCGTGAGCCAAGCAGTGGATATTTTAAGATTTAAGATAGCATAAAGCTGTCTTTTTTTATCCCCCTACACCCAAGAGAGATGTAAAAAGGTAAAAATCACTACCCACCCACCACCTAAATACACACAATTTATTTTTTTACGTGAGTTTTTTGGAAAATTGATACATATTGATACATTTTTATACATTTTAGAGGGTATATCCTAATCTATAAAAAAACGACCCTATTTACGTGGACGTAGTTAAACGAAAAGGACAAGGGTAGACCAATTTATCCTATAAATAAAAAAAGCCCTAGAAACGCCTAAAAAGGGGCTTATACGAGGTTATATTTTTATGATAAAAAAATTAAGCAATATACTGGCGTGTTATTGATATTATAATGATAATTTTTAGATAATAACGCAATAATAATGCAAAAAAATGACTACCTAGATGTTTTACTATCTTTATAGGTAGTCTATATATAAAATGAATATGAACGTCAAGGATACAACCTTTACAAACCCTCATACTCAAACTTGCTAGCAGTTAGATGTTTTACTACCTAACTACATATATATTATACCATAAAATTGCTTAAATACCTAATTAGATAGTGCAAAAATATGGCAAAAAAAGTGC
>JAZRTN010000057.1:0-2447 GCA_045652045.1 Clostridia bacterium | reverse complement strand
TATAAAATTCTTCTTTGAACTGGTTTTAGACCATCTTCTACTCTTGGCAATGCTCTATCTAGGATTACGTGCTCTGAGTAAGGAATCATTGATTCATGCAATACAACGTCTAAGTTTTTGAACAACATATTGTCGCCTGCACCACCATCAAAGTCGCTTAGTGATAATTGTCTTGACTTGGTTGGAGTTTTTGATGGCTTTGCTTTTGAAGTTGCAGTAGCAGGAGTATTATCTTGTTCAACAGGATCTTCTTCTGATTCTTCTAAATCTTCTTGTGATTCTTCCAAATCTTCTTCTACAACTTCTTGTTCTGGCAAGTCAAATGTTTGTTGTTCTAGTTGTTCTTGCTCATTATTAAGTTCTACATTTTCGTTATCGTAATTATCCAAAACTATCTTTCCTTTATTTTCTGATTGAGTTTGGGCTGTGTTTGTTGTTGCATCTTCTACGTACAAAGTAGGTTGTACTTTTTGCTGATTATCTTCTTGGCTTTCTATATATTCTTCTGTAAGTTCTTGTGCGTCTGGGTTTTCTTGATATGTTGAATCTACGAAGGTAGATTTTCGTGTTTGTTTTAGTACTGCAATTTCTTCTGGGGTTTCGTAATGTTTTTCTACAAGTTCAGGGTCTTGTTTTGGCATTTTACTATCGATAAACTGCTCAAAACTCTCTTCTTCATCTTGTTTAGGGCCTTCTAACCACTCTTTTTGCCATTTTTTTGACTGGTCAACCTTATTTACTTGCTCAAATAAGACGCTTTCTTGCGTTTGACTATTGCCTTCAAACTGCTTAAAGAAGTTATCATCGAATGTATTATTGTCGTAGTCTTCTTCTAGGTCTGCTTGATCAGGTTCAGTTGCTTGCTGAGCTTGTGTTTCGGTTAACTGCTCTATATTACTATTTAGTTGTTGTGTATGCAAATCGTCCAAAGACAACTGCCCATCGATTGGTTTTGGAGGAGTTTGGTACTCTTCCTTCTCTTGGGTGCTTAGTTGATAATAAAGTTCTTCAAGCCCCATTTGTCCATCAATTGGGTTGTTGGTTTGTTGATTTAGCTCGTCGTCGTTAAAATTGTCCATTACAACCTCATATTATTTTGTTTAGTTATTTAATGCAGTAAAATTGTCTTCTTTGTTAAAGTTTACGTTTTCGCTTAGATATTGCTTACGGGCTTCGATATTGTCACCCATAAGTGTTGTTATCATAAGTTCGGCATTGGCTGCGTCTTCGATACCTACTCTAAGCAAAGTACGTTTTTTAGGATCCATAGTTGTTTCCCATAGTTGGTCTGGGTTCATTTCGCCAAGACCTTTGTATCTTTGGATAGCATAGCCTTTACCAAAACGCTCTAAAACTTCTGGAAGTTCCTTGTCTGAATAAACATACTCTACTTTATCTTTTTTGCTTACTTTATACAATGGTGGAAGTCCTACATAGACATTTCCACTATATAATAAATCTTTCATATATCTGAAAAAGAATGTTAATAAAATAGCTCTAATATGCGCACCGTCTTGGTCGGCATCGGAAAGGATAATTACTTTGTGATATTTTAAGTTGTCAATATCAAAATCTTCACCTACACCTGTGCCAAGTGCTGCGATAATTGTTCTTATTTCTTCGTTAGCTAAAACTTGGTCTAGACGTTTTTTCTCAGCGTTAAGAGGTTTACCTCTTAATGGAAGTATTGCTTGAAAGCTACGGTCACGTGCTTGTTTAGCACTACCACCCGCTGAGTCACCCTCAACTATAAATAGTTCGTTAAGTTCAGCTTTTCTACCTGAGCAACTTGCAAGTTTGCCGATAAGGTTTGAACTTTCAATACTATTTTTTTGACGGGTTAATTCTTTTGCCTTTTTGGCTGCAAGTCTTACTCGTGCTGCACCTTTTGCTTTATTTATAATTATTTCGGCAATTTTTTGATTGTCTTTTTTGTCAAATAGTTTATTTAATTCACTTACAACAAGTGATTCTACACTACTTTTGATTTCTGGGTTGCCTAATTTGGTTTTTGTTTGGCCTTCAAACTGGATATTGCGCATTTTGATTGATAACAATGCTGTTATACCTTCACGATAGTCCTCACCCATAAGGTTTTGTTCTTTTTCTTTAATCAAACCCATTTTTCTGGCAACGTCATTCATAACTTTGGTAAGGGCTGATTTGAAACCTATTTCGTGTGTACCACCCTCGCTAGTAGGAATGTTGTTAACATATGAGAATACACTTTCGTTATAACTGTCTGTATGTTGAATTGCAAGAGAAAGCTTAACAAGGTCGTTTTCGCCTTCGATATATAGAGGTGGTTTGTATAAAGATGTTTTTGTTTCGTTAAGATACTCAACAAAGTCTTTGATACCACCATCATATTTAAATGAAAGAGTTAACTTTTCTTTCTCGTCGGTAAAAATAATTTCGATACCTTTATTTAAGAATGCTAATTCTCT
>JAZRTN010000056.1:0-2463 GCA_045652045.1 Clostridia bacterium | reverse complement strand
TAGGAACGGTACAAGGATTAACAGAATTTTTGCCTGTTTCGTCTAGTGGGCATTTAGTTTTGTTAGAAAGAATTTTTGGTATAAAAACAAACTTGATTTTTCTTAATGTAATATTGCATCTAGGCACATTGTGTGCAGTAGTTGTGTTTTATAGAAAGAGATTGTGGGGTTATATCAAACACCCGTTTCAAAAAGAAGTTGGGTTACTTGCCGTCGCTACCGCTCCAACACTTATTATATTTTTGGTTTTTAAAAGTTTTATAGAAAGTTCTTTTTCAGGCGAATATTTAGTGTTTGGATTTTT
Source organism: Clostridia bacterium (assembly GCA_045652045.1). Classification (GTDB taxonomy): domain Bacteria; phylum Bacillota; class Clostridia; order Christensenellales; family UBA1242; genus CAKVLS01. The sequence continues at coordinate 2,159 of JAZRTN010000056.1, read as the reverse complement.
AGTAACAGCAATTGTTTTGGCTGTAACAAATATTGTCGCAAGTAAACAAAAAAATCCCCTTGACCTAAATTATAAAACAGCTATTGTTATGGGAGTTTTTCAAGGCTTTGCAACCTTGCCAGGCATTTCAAGATCAGGCAATACTATTGCCGGTGGTGTAGTTATGGGTAGTGATAAAGATAAAGTTGCTGACTTTTCTTTTCTTATGAGTATACCCATTATTATAGGGTCGTTGCTTTTAGAGATTATAAAACTTAACTCCCAAAGCCTTTCAATAGGAGTTCTTCCATTGATTGTTGGGTTTATATTTTCGTTTATATTTGGGCTTGTTTCTATCAATTTTATGTTAATGCTTTTTAAAAAAGCTAAGTTTTATTGGTTTAGTATTTATTTAGTTGTTTTAAGCGCGTGTATTTTAGTATTTAATATTTAAATTTTGGGCTTTTTCTTTGCTAAAATTTTTACTGTATGTTAAAATACTTGTATGGAGAAAAATGCCGATAATTTTTCGGCGAAAATAAGTAAATGGATATAAAAAGCTTAATTATTAATGAATGCAACTTTGAGGAGTTGCAAGTAGAACAAGCCATGCTTATGTCCCCTCCAAATCCAGATATGGGCGACTATTGCTTGCCATGTTTCAGTTTTTCTAAACAATTAAGAAAAGCTCCTAACATTATTGCACAAGAACTTGCAAGCAAAGTAAACCGTGGTGGATTTGTAGAAAGGGTAGACGTTGTTGGTGGTTACCTAAACTTTTTTGTCAACAAACAAAAACTTATCTTTAATGTACTGAATGAGATTTTGTTAGGCGACAAAGACTATGGCAAATCTAACCTTGGCGAAAACAAAACTGTATGTATAGACTATTCATCAGTTAACCTTGCAAAATATATGCATATAGGTCACCTTAGCACAACAACAATTGGTGAAAGTTTAAAAAGAATTTATCGCTTCCTAGGTTACAAAACTGTTGGTATTAACTATATCGGCGACTATGGTACACCTTTTGGCAAAATGATTGCAGCTTACAAACTTTGGGGTGACGAAAAGGAAGTTTTAGAAAGGGGCGTTGATGCTATACAAGACTTATATATTAAGTTTTGTGCAGAAGCAGAAAATAACCATGATCTAGACAACCTTGCAAGAGACTGGTTTAGAAGAATTGAGAACAAAGACCCAGAAGCATTGCAAATTTATGATATGTTTATCAAACTTGCCATAGAAGAAACCGAAAAGATTTATGCTCTATTAAATATAGAGTTTGATTCTTGGAGAGGCGAGAGTTATTACAACGACAAAATGCAACCTGTTATTGACGAGCTTGAACAAAACAAATTGTTACAAACAAGCCAAGGTGCAAAAATCGTTGACCTGTCAGACCATAATCTTGGCGTTTGCTTAATACAAAAAAGTGATGGTACAAGCTTGTATGCCACAAGAGATTTGGCTGCGGCAGACGATAGATACATAAATTATAACTTTGACAAAAGTTTGTATGTAACAGACGTTTCACAAAGACAACACTTTGCACAATTCTTCAAAGTGCTTGAATTGTTAGGACGTCCTTATGCAAAAGCTTTGCAACATGTTTACTATGGTAGACTTAGTCTTCCAGATGGTAAAATTGCTAGCCGTAAAGGTAAACAAGCAATACTAAAAGACATTTTTAAAACTGCTATCACAAAAGCCCAAACTGTTATGCAAGAGCGTGGCTCAGCTAGTGACAACTCAAACAAAACAGCCCAAGAAATTGGTATTGGCGCAGTTGTGTTTAGTGCCCTAAAATATGAAAAAACAAAAGACGTTGTGTTTGATCTAGACAATGCACTTAATTTTGATGGTGAAACAAGTCCATATATCCAATATACACACGCACGTTGTTATAGTATATTAGAAAAAGCACAAGTAAAAGATTTGCAACAAATACTTAAAGCAGATTTTGATTATAGTCAAGTTCAAAGCCCAGAATGTAGCGAACTTATCAAACTATTAAACTCTTTCCCACAAACAGTAATTGATGCTCACAATGACAACGAGCCTTGTTATATCAGTAGATTGCTTATTGATATTTGTAAAGAGTTTAACAAGTTCTATAATTCAAATCGTATTATTTCACAAGATGGTATCTACTATACTCGTTTAGCATTAGTTAGAGC
>JAZRTN010000055.1:0-2853 GCA_045652045.1 Clostridia bacterium | reverse complement strand
ATTTGTACTGGATAGCGGCGCATATATGGGCAGCTTAATTGGTCAACTTGTTGAGAAGTCAAATGTTGTTATTCAAAACATATCTCAGGGTAAAGAAGTAACATTTAATAGTCCAAGTGGTGTAGTTGGTGGATTGATAGGCCAAGCAGGTGATGGATCAAGTTCAAACTTGACTATTCAAGGTTTATACAATACAGCTAAGTTAAATATTAACAATGCTATTACAGCAGGCGGTATTATTGGTGTATTAACCGGCGATTCAAAAACTGTAATAGGAGAATTAGAAAACTCTGCATCATCTGCCCTTACATTTACAAGCACAACTGCATCATCTCACGTTTTAAGTGTTGGTGGTATAATTGGTCAACTAAACAGCTTTATCTTGACATCAAAAACAACCAGCTCAAAACCTCTTAAAGCTAATATAAAAGGTCCTGCAACATTAAGAATTGGTGGAACTGCGGGAACCATTAATAGTTCAACAGTAACAAATAGTTTTAGTAATACAACAATAGATATAACAACTACAGAAGGTACCGTAACTTATTATGCAGGAGGATTAGTTGGTTACACAGTTGAAACATGTGAAGTAAACTTTGTAGAATTGTCTGCTTCTCAAAAAATTGTTTCACAAACAACTATCAATGTAGATAAGACAGTGTCAAGTTACGTAGGCGGTTTAGTAGGCTCAAATAATAAAGGTCTTACAGTTTCATATACAGGAACAAACAAACCAATTGTTAAGGGTACTTACAATGGAAATTATGTTGGTGGTATCGTAGGTTTAGCAGATGGTAAATTAGACGTTATAGGTATGACTGTAGAGTCAACCATTGTTGGTAATAGTGCTGCAGGCGGTATTGCTGGTAAACTAGCTACAGGCGAGGTTAAAAATATCAGTTCTTGTGAAGTAAGCGAAACTATTAGCCTTGACTGTGAAGATGGTGTTGCTGGTGGTATGGTTGGTTTGATAGACGGCCCTGTTTCAACTATTACCAGTTGCATCAATAAAGCTGCAGTAACAGCGACCAATGGTTACGCTGGTGGTATTGTTGGTCATGTTAAAACAAATTCAACAGTTAACGATTGTTCAGTAACAAGTAATATAACTGCTACTAAAGCTGCTGGTGGATTTATAGGCAATGTTTCTACACAAGTTTCGGTTACAAGTAACACAATTAATACAAGTATTGATATTAATGGTGGAACTTCAGCTGGAAGTATTGTTGGTAAACTTTCTTCAAACTCTAACCACGCAATTTATGGAAATACATTAACTGCGTTTGAATTAATAGCAACATATACAGGTGGTCTATATGGGGAACATAACGGAAATCTAGTTGCAACATCAGTTGGACAAGATTTAACTGCGGTAACAGGAATAATACTTTCAGGTACTTATTCTGGATTTGTAACAGGTAGACTAGGAACAACAAGTTCGGACATAACATTTGATTTAACCAACACAAATAACTTAAAAAATTCTACGTTTAAAGGTTATTTTGGAACATTCGCTGGTTATACAAACGAAAATGTTTCTAACTTAAAAGTAAAATATAATCTAAATACTAGCAATATAACTGCGTCTGGCAGTGGTGTTGGTGGTATTATTGGATATTTATCTAGTTCTACATTAACATCAGTTTCTACAGATAATGCAAATATGTCAGGATTTGATAATGACTATGTTGGTGGTATTGTTGCATATTCTAGTTCGGGAACAGTTTCATCTTCAACATCAACAGCAGTTATTACAGGTTCTTCTGAAAATACAGGTGGTATTGTTGGTTATGCTAGTGGCGGCTCAGTTAGTTCTTGTACAAAATCTTCTGGAAAGATAACTATTACAAAAAATGGTGATCTTAGAGTGGGTGGTGTAGTTGGACATATAACAGGAAGTGGCACAACAGTATCATCATGTCACAACTATGGCGCAGTTGTTGGAAACGCAGCTGGTACCGTAGGTGAGGAAGCTTTTGTTGGTGGTGTAGCAGGTAAAACATATTATACAACAGTTAGTGGTTGCAGCAATAGTGCTCAAATAGAGAGTTATGCAAACCAAGGAACAGGATTTACACACGAGTCAAAAATTACTTCAGCTACAACATATAAAGAATCAATGTCTAATATTAGTTGTGCTGGCGGTATTGTAGGACATTCATCATATGGAACAATCCAAAATAATGCAAATTATGGTACTATATATTCTAGACATAAGATTAATGGAGAGGATCGTTCTTGTGCGATAAGATCATATAACCTTGACCATTATGGCGATATTTTGGGTTATACATATGATTCATCACATAGATTCTATGTTACAGGTGCTCAAATCTGTGGTTATGATACAGGTTCTACAATTAGTGGCAATACTAAAGGTGGCGGTGCTGAAAATGAAAATTACACTAACGGTGTTGGTATAAGTGAATATGAGTATGAATCTCATTATTACTTTGCATTCTATTTTGATAGTCACTTTAATGATAACTTCAAAACAGCAAAAGCAGATGTGGAAGCGGCCGCTTCTTCAAAATCTGTATAGATTATAAAAAAGAAAAGGTATTTTTACCTTTTCTTTTTTTTTGTTTTACTGGGCTATTTTTATATTTAAATTTAAAAAAAACGACTTAAAAGCAGCGTAAAAATTGTATAAAAACAGCGTGTTTTTTAGTATATTTTATAGCAATTTTTTTAATATTTTAAGTGTTTTTGTGGTCATTTTTGTGTTAATTTTCTGTTAAAAATTGAGCAAAAATTGGTGTAAAAATACATAAAAATTAGGCCCAATTTTATGTAAATTTTTGAGTCAAATTTTAGTATTTTTTTGTTAAAAATTATCCTTTAATTTTAATA
>JAZRTN010000054.1:0-7832 GCA_045652045.1 Clostridia bacterium | reverse complement strand
AGAGCCATCACCGTTGTCTTCAATGTAATAAACAAAGTCTTTGTCTGTTAGCTTAGATTCTTTTTTTGTGCTAAAAGTATAAAGAGTTTTTCAAGTCGGATCGTAGCCATGTCGTTCTGTGAGCCAAGGGGTTGAAACCCTGGATTGTCTTCCTAAGACCGCTTGGCCTCCGACTTAGAGCCATCACCGTTGTCTTCAATGTAATAAACAAAGTCTTTGTCTGTTAGCTTAGATTCTTTTTTTGTGCTAAAAGTATAAAGAGTTTTTCCATTAATTACTCTTGAACGAACATCTTTTAAATCTAAGTTACATTTGATAGTAATTTTTTTGCCATCACGGATAACGTTAACGTCAAAAGTATCGTCAGTAGAATATTTTGAAATCATACCCTTAAAGTATTCATCATAAACAAAGTTTGTTTTATGACCATTGACACCGTATATTATGTCACCTTTCATAAACCACTCTTCTTGTGTTGTGACATAACTTGGTGTACGTGTAACTTTTTTAACTTGAATACGGTCTGCATAGCCAAAACAAGTTAAGAAAATTACAGAAAAAATTATACCTGATAATAGGTTGAAGAACGCCCCCATAAACAATACGATAAGGCGTTTCCAAGGTTTTTGGTTGTTAAATGCTTGTGGATTTGACTTTTCGTCTTTTTCGTCATCTTCACCTTCAAATGCACAAAAACCACCAAGTGGGAAAAGCCTTAATGATATCTTTTCGCCAGACTTATTGGTTCTTTGAAAAAGCACTTTACCAAAACCTACTGAAAATTCGTTAATCTTAAACTTCAATATTTTGCCAGCAGTATAGTGACCTAACTCATGAATCATAACCATAAGCAAAAGCACTGCAACAGCAAGTAGAATATAACCTATCGAAGTTATAAACGAAGCAAAGCTTAAAAGTAGTGACAAGGTTTCCCCCTTTTAAAATTATGCAAAGATAAATAATAAACACATAAATACAAATAGTGTATTAAAGATAGTAGCATCTACTCTATCCAATACACCACCATGGCCTGGTAGCATATTAGAAGAATCTTTAACACCGGCACGGCGTTTTAGATAAGACTCAAAGATATCTCCAACTTGTGAGATAGCAGAGCCAAATAGACCTACAAATAAGAATTTCCAACATTGTGCAGGAGCAAACGCAGCAGGATAAATACCATAGAAAATAAAGTATACAACAACTGCACCTATCATACCACCAACCAAACCAAATACGGCACCAGAAATGGTTTTATTTGGGCTAATTTTTGGGCATAATTTTGGACCTCTAATCATTGAGCCAAAAATATAAGCAAGCGTATCTGACATACTTGCAATAGCAAATACCAACACAATACCAAAAATACCAATATTAACACCACTGAAAGTTGTAGTGATTTTTGTAAAACCGATAGTTCCGATATGATTGATTAGATACATAAAGCTCAAAATAAAAGTAGGATACATCATACTAAATAATGTATTGTTTGTTTTGAAAAATGCAAATTTGTTTACATTCATATCAAGGCTAGTTTTAAAAGCATCTTGATTAAGGTCTTGTCTATATAGAGAAATTGACAAAACAAATGTAAATAGATACAACACAGCCATTAAAGCTACGTTTGTAATAAATAGGAATATTGCTGTAAAGCCAAGTGTAACAAATAAAATATTAAACAAACACACACTTACAGCGTAGATAATAGACACTAACTTAAAGTTTGGTCTACCCATTTTAGTTAAGATATTGCTAAATTCGATAGCACCTAAAACGCTTACAAGACCGATAAACAAGTCAAAAACTTGTGCATACACAACTTGCAAAAGCAAAAATGCTACTAATAACAAAACTAACATTGAACCAGTTATAATTCTTTGTTTCATTTGTAAAGCTCCTTAGTTTATTTTAAGCCACCAAAACGACGATTGCGTCTTTGGTATTCAACGATGGCCTTTTCTAAATCTTTTTCGTTAAAATCAGGCCAGTATTTTTTTGGAAAATATAATTCTGAATAAGCACATTGATACATCATAAAGTTGCTTAATCTATATTCTCCACTAGTTCTTACTATTAAGTCTGGATCAACTATATCGTTTGTTTGAAGGTACTTTCTAAAAATATCTTCATCAACGGTTTTGATACCATCTGCAATAATGTTATTTATTGCTCTGATTATTTCTACCCTGCTACCGTAATTGATACAAGCATTAACTAATATGCCATCGTTGTCTTTACTTAAAGACTCTACTTCGGCGATAGTCTTTTGCAAGTCTTCTGGCAATTTAGTGGCGTCCCCAATACATCTTAGTTTTATATTGCTTTTTACAAATCTCTCTTTATTTTTTGCAAAATATTCATTAATTAAACTAAAAATGTATTCGACTTCGTCTTTTGGGCGATTCCAATTTTCGGTAGAAAAGGCATAAAAAGATAAAGTTTTGATGCCAAGTTTTTTGGCGTGACTAACAATTTTTTCTAATGACACAACACCATTTTTATGTCCAACAGTTCTTGCTAGACCACGCTTTTTTGCCCACCTACCATTGCCATCCATAATAAATGCGATATGTTCGGGTAATCTTTGGTAATCAATCTTTTTTTGTTTAAAAATACCCATTTTGTGCCCCTTAAAAATATTATATCTCTAAAACTTCTTTTTCTTTGGCAGCACAGATTGAGTCTGCTTGTGCGTTGTATTTGTCGATAAGTTTTTGAACTTCGCTTTCAGCAAATTTCTTATCGTCTTCGCTCATAAGTTTGTCTTTTTCTGCTTTTTTGAAGATTTCTAAAACATCACGACGCTCGTTTCTAAGACCAATTTTGATTTCTTCGCAAACTTTTTTAACAGTTTTAACGATTTCTTTTCTTCTTTCTTCTGTAAGCATTGGGAAAACTAATCTAATAATTCTACCATCATCACTTGGGTTAACACCTAAGTCGCTTGCTTGGATAGCCTTGTTGATTTCTTTAACCATATTGATATCCCAAGGGCTAATTAAAATCATACGAGCTTCTGGTACGCTGATGTTTGCCATTTGGTTAATAGGTGTTTGGGCACCGTAATAGTCAACTGTTATTTTATCAAGCATACGAGCGTTAGCTCTACCTGCTCTGATTGTAGAATATTCGTATTTTAATCTTTCGATTCTTTCGTCTAGTTTGCTTTCGTATTCTAGCATAATTTCATCATAATTTTCTAATTGCATAATAACCTACCTTAATATATTAAATATACAGTATAATAATACTAGATATGAGCATTTTTTGCAATTAATTTTTGACAAGTTATATTATAAGAGATGATTTAATCTACAATATTATTGCTTTTTTGCAAAAATGCATATTTTGATAAAAAAAGAAAGCCAAGTTTTATGGCTTTCTTAAAATTATTAAGCGTTAGCTTGTTTCATAACTTCTTCTGCAAAGTTGTCTTCTCTCTTTTGAAGACCTTCACCCATTTCGTAACGAACAAATCTACGGATTGTGATTTTTTCGCCGATTTTTAAAGTAGCTTCTGTGATTAAGTCAGTGATAGTTTTAGATGGGTCTTTAACAAAAGCTTGTTCCATTAAGCAAACATCTTGGTAGTATTTTTTGATTCTACCTTGAACCATTTTTTCAACAACAGCTGCTGGTTTGCCTTCGTTTAGAGCTTGTGCTGTTAAAATTTCTTTTTCTTTTTCAAGATTTTCTGCTGGAACTTCTTCGATTCTTACAAATTCTGGTTTTGCAGCAGCAATTTGCATAGCGATATCTTTAACAAGTGTGTTAAATTGTTCACTTTTTGCTACGAAGTCAGTTTCGCAGTTAACTTCTACAAGAACACCAATTTTGCCACCAAGGTGAATGTATGAAGCTACAATACCTTCGGCTGCGATTCTTGAAGATTTTTTTGCAGCAGCTGCAATACCTTTTTCTCTAAGGTAAGCAATTGCTTTTTCCATATTGCCATCACATTCTTTTAATGCTTTTTGGCAATCTAGCATACCAGCACCAGTGCTTGCACGCAAATCTTTAATATCTTGTGCACTAAAACCTGCCATAATTATACTCTCCTATCTAAAATTATTCTTTAATTGTTTCTACTGCTTCGATTGCTTGAGCCATATCAACAACTTCTTCTTCGTTTGAATCAACGTCTCTTACTTGAACGCCTTCCTTAGCTTCAATAACTGCGTCAGCCATAGCGCTAACGATAAGTTTTACTGAACGGATTGCGTCGTCGTTTGCAGGAATAACATAATCAACTGCATCTGGGTCGCAGTTAGTATCAACAATACCTACGATAGGAATGTTTAGGCTGCGAGCTTCTTTAACAGCGATGTGCTCTTTCTTTGGATCAACTACGAATAGTACGCCTGGAAGATCAGTCATTTCTTTGATACCACCAAGAACTTTTTCTAGTTTTTCTCTTTCAGCTCTAAGTTTGATAACTTCTTTTTTAGGAAGTAGTTCGAACTCGCCAACTTTTTCCATTTGGTTAAGTTTGTTTAGTCTTTCGATACGAGAACGAATTGTTTTGAAGTTAGTTAAAGTACCACCCAACCAACGGTTGTTCATATAGAACATACCACATCTTTGAGCGTCTTGTTCAACTGCTTCTTGAGCTTGTTTTTTTGTTCCTACAAATAGAACAGTTTTGCCAGCGGCAACCATATCTCTGATGAAGAAATATGCTTTATCAGCTTGTGCTGATGTGTCTTCTAGGTTGATGATGTGAATATCGTTACGAGTTGTAAAGATATATTTTTTCATCTTTGGGTTCCATTTTTTAGATTGGTGACCAAAGTGAACACCTGCTTCTAGAAGTTGTTTCATAGAAATTACAGACATTATTTATTTTCCTCCTTGTTTAGTCCTCCCAACTACATACCTCTATTCAAAAACTAAACTGTGTTTAGCCAACAAGAGAATAGATAAATAGTTGGTGTGTAATTTACAACTCTTATAATTTATCACATACAATACAATAAATCAAGTGTTTTTTTGAAAATTTTTACAACTATTTTTGATATTATTATTAAAAAGAAAAAACCCAAAAACTAAGCATTTTTGGGTTGATTGTTTATAGATTTTATTTAAGATTATCTCTTGTTTTTCTTTTCTTCTTCGTCAACTAGGTCATCGTATACTTTGAATACTTCGTCGATAATTTCTACGTCTGTTACCAAAGTTAGATACTCTTGTTCTTCTTCATTTTTAGGTTGTTCGATAGAGAAAACTAATGCTTCATCTTCGCCTACGCCTTCCATTTCATCAATTGGTTGTAGGATAGCATATGTTTTGCCTTTTTTAGGGATAAGAGCGATTTGTTCAAAAGCGATTTCTTCGCCATTTTCGTTAAACAATACAATAGCATCTGTGTTATTTTCGTCAAACAAGCAATCGATAGGGTTTTTTACTTCCTTTCTTACTACCTTCATTTCTTGTTTTAGTTCTTGTTCTTTTTCGTTACTCATAAATTTCAAATCTCCTTATTTTGAATAAATGTCTAAGTAGTTTTGTAAAATTATAGTTGCAGCAATTTTATCAATAACTTGTTTGCGTTTATCTCGCCTTACATCTGCCTCTATTAATAGCTTTTCTGCACTGATACTTGTAAGTCTTTCGTCAAGATAAGCTACTTTTACATTAGATTTTTCTTGTAATTTTTGTCCAAACTGTTTGGTTACTTCTACTCTATCACCACTGGTGCCGTCCATATTGATTGGAAGCCCCATAACTACTGTGTCGACAGAATGTTGCTTAATTAATTTGTCTAGATAATCTAAATCTTCTTGCTCGGTCTTTCTGGTGTATGTTTCCAATCCATTGGCTATCATACCCATAATATCACTCAAAGCAATGCCTATACGGACATCTCCGTAGTCTAAACCCATTTTTCGCATAAGAAACCTCTACATTTAAACACTGACATTATAACACATTTGGATAAAAAATAAAAGTATTTTATATAAAATTGTGTTCTTGCAGGGCTATTTTAGCAAAAACGCCTTGAAAATAACAAAAAAAGTAGTATTTTTTGCAAATACTACTTTTAAAATTATTGGTCTTGTGACATTTGTTTTGCTTTTTTGATAGCTGCGTCTGTTGTTTTGCGTACGGCATCACGGGCTGGTTTGCACATTGTCGTAACAACTGCACCTATCATACCACCTAACATTAGGCCAAAAATCATATCTTGTTTCATAAAAAAACCTCCTAACTACCATTAGTTTAGGTAGATAGGAGGTTATAAATTACTTGTTTTTTTGGTAATATTTGGAACTATGCTTTGATAGCTGCTCTAAGTTGTTTTTTACGATAGTCTTTGACTGCTTCGGCGATTGCTTCTTGTGCTAGTTTGGCACAATGAAGTTTGTTAGCAGGAAGTTCGCCTACTTGATCAATAATGTCTTGATTGCTTACTTCCAAGGCTTGTTCAATTGACTTACCTTTTATAAGCCCCATTGCCACATCTGCACATACAATTGCTGCTACGCAACCAAAAGTTTTTGCTTTTGCTTGGGTTACAATATTGTCTTCCACTTTAATATAAACTTTGATAACATCTTCTAAGTTTGGATCGCCAACTTTACCGATACCACTCGCGCTGCGAATTTCGCCTACATGTTTTGGATGTTGAAATATACTTATTACTTTTTCGTTATACATATATCTTTACTCCTTTACTTTTTGCTCTTTTTTGTAAGCGGTGACATATCTCTAAGTTTGTTAACATTTTTAACTAAACTTTCAATTACATAGTCAACTTCTTCTTTTGTGGTTGATTTGCCAAAAGCAAATCTGATTGAACCTTTCATAAGTTCTGGGCTAAGACCAAGCGCTCTTAAAACATGAGAAGGTTCTACACTACCAGCTGAACAAGCTGAACCTGTTGAAACTGCTATACCATCTAGGTCAAGTAAAGTCATAAGTGATTCGCCATCGATATATTCAAATGAAATATTTACAAGGCCTGGAAGTTTTTGAACTGTGTTGCAGTTAATTTTGATATTACTAATTTGCTTATTTACATTGCTAGTAAAATACTCTCTCATTGTTTTAAGCTTTTTGTTATTAACAGACATATCTCTTACTGCTATTTCTACTGCTTTACCAAAACCAACAGCGCCTGCTACGTTAACTGTACCAGAACGTTTACCTTTTTCTTGGTTACCACCGTAGATGATATTATTGATTTTTACGCCTTTTTTAACATACAAAGCGCCTGTACCTTTTGGTCCATATACTTTGTGTGCACTCATTGTCATAGCATCAATACCGATAGATTTAACATCAATACTTATAGCACCGATTGCTTGTGAGGCGTCTGTGTGGAATATTACATTTTTTTCGTGAGCGATTTTTGCGATTGTTTGAAGGTTTTGGATAATACCAATTTCGTTATTGGCTGCCATAACGCTAACTAAAATTGTATCATCATTAAGATAATGTATTAAGTCAACGATACTAACATAACCATTTTCGTCTACTGGTAAATATGTAACTTTAAAACCAAGAGTTTCAAGATATTTGCAACTATCTAGTACACTACGATGCTCAATTTGTGAAGTGATGATGTGTTTGCCTTTTGATTTTTTTGCAAGAGCAGTACCTTTGATTGCCCAGTTATTAGCTTCTGTACCACTGCCAGTAAAATAAACTTCGTTTGGCAAGCAACCAATTGCTTTTGCCACCTGACTGCGTGCTTCGTCAACGCCTTTGATTGCTACACGACCAAAACCGTGTTGTGAATGAGCATTACCAAACACGTCAGTAAAATATGGCATCATTTTATCCAAAACGCTTTTTGATACAGGCGTTGTTGCTGCATGGTCAAAATATAT
>JAZRTN010000053.1:0-16507 GCA_045652045.1 Clostridia bacterium | reverse complement strand
GAAGCAAGAAGATACTACTTTGGTATTGTAGGAAAGTATGGTGTACCTGTTCAAAACTTACTTAAAGCAGCTTCTAACCTTGACATACAAACAATCTGTCCATTACACGGACCAATCCTTACAGAAAACTTGTCTTACTACATAAACTTATACAACACTTGGTCAAAATACGAGTCTGAGAGTGAAGGCATATTTGTTGCATACACATCAGTTTATGGCAATACAAAGAAGGCTGTATTGTCTCTTGTTGACAAACTAGAAAAGGCCGGCAACAAAGTTGTTGTTACTGACCTTGCTAGATGCGATATGGCAGAAGCCGTAGAAGACGCTTTTAGATATAACAAATTGGTTTTAGCAACTACTACATACAACGGAGATATTTTCCCATTTATGAAGGAGTTCATTAATCACCTAGTTGAAAGAAACTTCCAAAATAAATTTATTGGTTTTATTGAAAATGGCAGCTGGGCCCCAATAGCAACAAAAGTTATGCAAGATATGTTAGCTAAGTGCTCTAACCTAACTTTTGCCAATAATAATATTAAGATAATGTCTTCAATGAATGACGAAAACGTCGCCCAACTAGACGCTTTTGCAAAAGAACTTTCAAACAAACAATAAAGCCTGCTAAAAAACATTAAGGTTTTATTTTACAAATTACAAACAAACCAAAAATAAACACATGACATTAAAAGAGGTTTTAAATGTCTTTAAAATCGAAGATTTACAGCAATTTTAAACTAAGAAAATGGAAAAAACTGTCTATGACAGAAAAAATTGCCGTATTACAACAAATAGAAAACCTTCAAGCAAAAAAACTTAAACGTCCCGTATACAAAGTTGTTGTAGATGATTTAGAAAAAGGCGTTGGAGGAAGGTGCTCTTACAGCACTAAAACAATCATAATTGATGTTAACGAATTTAGTAGCGATAAAAACAGATTTTATCTACTTTCAACAGTTTTTCACGAAGGCAGACACGCTTACCAAAAAGATGAAATAGAAGAAAAACAAAACCACCACTTTTTGTCAAAAGAATACAGATGGCAAAAAAATCTTGAAGGTTATGTCAATATTGCAAACAGTGGCAAAAGCATTGCATATTATTCGATGCAGCCTATCGAAAGAGATGCAAATAGGTATGCCATAAGACAATTAAAATGGCTAAGGTTTAGATTTCTTTTTAACAAAGATTTTAATAGAAATTTGCAAAATTGCATATACAATTACAAACAAAACAAAATAAGAGCAAGAAAAGAACTGGGTGTTTTTTACAGGATAAAAATTGCTTTTAACAATTTTAAAATGAGAAAAAAGAAACAAAAAAACAAATAAATCGGCATTAAAGGTAATATGTTATGATTAATTTAAAAATTCTTTCTGAAAATAGGGACAATTGCCAATTTAAGGGCGAAGGCGGTTTGTCAGTTTGGGTTGAAGCTTTTGACAAAACATTCTTAGTAGACACTGGCCACTCTAACCTATTCACTCAAAATGCAAAGTTGCTTAATTTAGATTTAGACAAAATACAAACGGTAGTTTTGACACACGGCCACAGCGACCACACAAATGGTTTACCATATCTATCTGGTGGCAAAACAATTATTTTGCACCCAGCAGCTTTTAAAGATAGATGGTCTATACGCAAACAGGAGTATGTAGGTATACCAATGTCAAAAGAGCAACTACTTAAAAATCACAAGGTTATTACAACAAAAGATGCATATGAGTTTTATCCTAACTGCTACTTTTTGGGCGAAATACCTATGAATATTGATTTTGAAAAGAACGGAAACTTCTCAACAACTCTTGATAAAGAACTTACTCAAAAAGACCTGACCGAAGACGACTCTGGCATTGCAATCAAAACTGAGCAAGGCTTGTTTATAATGACTGGTTGTGGACATAGAGGAGTATGCAACACAATACAAAAAGCAAAACAGGTAACTGGTCAAGACAAAATATATGGCGTGCTTGGGGGCTTTCATCTAAGAAATTTAGAAAAACAAAAAGATATCATTGACCAAACAATTACGTACTTAAAAGAAAACAAAGTAAAAGTATTGTATCTAGGCCACTGCATCAAAGATGATGTAATTGATTATTTTGAACAAAAACTTACACAAACAAAAATTATAAGACTTGCTTCTGGCAATGAGTTTGATGTATTATAATAGGGAGGGAAATTTTTATGAACAAATACGAAAAAATATTAAATAAAATTGGACAAATTTTAGGGTTTAGCTTATTTGTAATACTTGCACTTGTGCTTGTAGCAATGCCAACTGTTGTTTTAATAACACAAGATGATTTAATCGCTCTGGTTGTTTTGTTAGAAATTTGCACACTTATTGCAATATATTGCGTTTCATATGGGATTGGATTATTCTTTTTTAAAGATCGTTACAAACCAACTGGATACGTTTCAGAAGGACAGTCTCTAAACTGGCCAGAAAAAACTCGAATATACGTAAAAAGAAATATGATTACTAACCTTATAGAAATTATTGCTTGCGCAGCTTTTGCTGTATTGTATATAGTTTTGTTATGCTTAGGAATAATTGTTACATCTATATGCGGACTAGTAATGTCGGCGGTAGCTTTTGTAATATTCTTCTTGTTTTACAAAAAACAACAACACCAACTTAAAGAAATGCAGGAAAGTTCTCAAAACTAATTTTATAGTCCAAATTTGATTGCTGCGTTTTTTAGTTTTTTTTGGAGGAAGTATGTCTAAGTTATATTTTAAATATGGAGCTATGGGTAGTTCTAAAACTGCACAAGCGTTAATGACAAGATTTAATTATATTCAAAAAGGCTTTGATGTGTTGTTAATAAAACCATCTATTGACACTCGCGACAAAGTTGATGGCAAGATTGTTGTTAAAAGCAGAATTGGCATATATGCCGACTGCAAAGTTTTTGACACAACAACTAACCTATACGATTTTGTTAAAGAACACGGATATCTAGGAGACAAAAAAGTTGTGCTCGTAGACGAGGCACAATTTTGTACAGCAGAACAAATTGACCAATTGCACGACGTCTCAACCATAGTACCAGTAATATGTTATGGACTTTTGACAAACTTTAAAACACAACTTTTTGAAGGTTCAAAAAGACTAGTTGAAGTAGCAGAGTCTCTTGGTGAGATTAAGTCTGTATGCAGCTGTGGTAGAAAAGCTACTGTTAATGCAAGGTTTGTAGATGGAAAGCTAGCATTAGATGGCGCAGAGATTGCTATTGGCGCAGACGAGTCATATGTTGGCATATGTTATGCTTGCTTTAAAAAGCTACAACAAAAAAAATAAAAATTAAAAAATCATATTGACATTTTTAATGTTTGATATATAATGAGAGTGTAATCCCTTCACCATTCCGGATTATATATAAACGGGAATTTCATTACGATCTTCTTATGAATGGCAACGAAAACACTTGGCTGTTTTTATTGCTTTTTGTAAGGAGATTTTTTTTATTAACAGCCAAAAAAAATTAGGAGGAAAAAATATGAAAGTGTTAATCGGAACAAAAAACCCAGGAAAAGTCGAAGGGGCAAAAATTGCTTTACAAAATTACTTTAAGGACTTTGAAATTGAAGGCGTAAAAGTTGCTTCTGATGTACCTGAACAACCAGTAGGAATTGAAACTTACAACGGCGCACTAAACAGAGTAAACAACCTTATTGAATACGCCCAACAAAACAACATTAAAGCAGACTTGTTTTTGTCAGTAGAATCAGGGTTAACTAGCGAACTTGGTTTTTGGGCAATAACAAATATCGCCGTTATCAAAAACGACAAAGGAGAGATGGGTGTTGGCGCAAGCCCAAGCTTCCCTGTACCAAACAAATACATTGATGCTATCAAAACAGAAACTTTGGGCACAGTTATGGACAGAGTTTTTAACGAAAACGATTTGAGAAGCTCAACTGGCGGTATAGGACTGCTTACTCACGAAGTAAAAAACCGCATAGACATCACAGCAGAAGCTTTTATGATGGCGCTTATTCCTTTTATTAACGGAAATGTTTGGAAAGACTAATTTAAATCAAAAAATCCGAATTATTTTTAGTTCGGATTTATTTTTTGCAATATCAATTTTATAATTCAAACTTTTGTGATATAGTAGTTATTGAACAAATAAATTTTGGGAGGGATTTATGATTATTGCAGTTGATTTAGACGGAGTTGTTTTTGATACAGAAAATTATTATAGAACATACTCTCACCTATATGATATCGCCTTAATCAAAAATGGTATGATTGATGGCACTGAGATGGGAGTGCACAAAAGATATGGTTGGAACAACGACCAAGCCAATGAATTTTATGAAAAATACACAGCGCAAGTTTTGTCAGACGCACCTTTTAACCCAGGTGCAAGATATGTATTGGGGGAACTTAAAAAACAAGGCCATACTTTAATATGTGTTACTTTGCGTGGTTATTATAGACAATGCGAAATTGATATAACCGAACAAAGACTAAAAGAAAACAACATTGTCTTTGACAAAATAATTTACAACCAATCAAACAAGCTTGAAGTGTGTTTGCAAGAAAAGATTGACTTGATAATTGATGACAATCCAAAAACCATACAAATGATGGCAGAAAATAACATTAAGTGTTTGCACTTTAAAGGTGCTGGACTTAAAAGTGTTACTCACCCAAATGTTGTGCAAGTACAAAACTGGGGAGACGTTTACGAAAATATACTAAAATTAAAATAGTTATAAAATAAAAAATCGTGTTTATTTAACACGATTTTTTTGTTAGGCCCCATTAGGCATTTTAATCACCAAAGATGTTGATGATGATGTCCATGTTATTTTTATATAAATTTTACCATCAAGAGTTTGAAAAGCCATTGCCCTATTAGGATCAGAAACAAATCCTAATGTTGCTGATTTGTAGTTTGGATCTTCTTTATACTGCTGGCAATATATTTCAGTAGAACTTTCTTCGGTGTCGTCAAAAAACGCTCCACCTACCAATTCATATCTGTCCCAAAACATTTGAATAATTTTACCTTTACCTTCGTAAACATAAACTTGCGCCCATGCACCCTCATTTAGCCAAGCATCTTCAATTGAAGGTTCTCTATCTTCGCTAAAACAACCTGTTAGTGTAAATGTTGAACAAATCAACATTATAACTACTGATAAACTTATTAAAAACTTTTTTAACATTAAAATGGCGCTCCTTCAAATGTAAAATCTTCTGGTGCTACTGTATCTGTTTTAAGATGATACATATCAATGTAGATGGTGTATCTTTTTAGCTTACCTTCATTATCTAAAACCCAGATAAAATATTGATCTAACAACTTGCCATTTAAGCCCTCTACACAACCAGCCCTCTCATACTTAAACATCACCCCATCGTTTGGTTTCAAGCATTTGATGTAACCATATGAACCCAACACATTAAATGCCTTAATTGGATTTTCTATCGAATACCCATAACCTGTTTTTTCTATTATTTTACTTTCAAACATTGTTTTCTCCTTATAAATAAATTTTATACAAACTTTTTGTTCGTTCATTTATATTATAAGGCATGGGTTGAGACATATTTAGCCCAACAAATAAACGCTATATTTTTTACAAAAAAAATAAAAGAGACTATTTTGTCTCTTTTTATTTTAGTGATTTTATGTGTAGTTTTCTATAATCTACGGGAGATTTTTTTGTACAAGTAGCTTTATCAACAAACTCAACTTTTGTTACTTCGCTTAGTTTTATATCCCACACAGTACCTTGCAAATATTTGCCGTCAGCACTAAAAATGTCTTGATAACTATTATGTATGGTTTTGTTGATGTTTTCAAAAACCTTGTCTTGTCTAAAACTTGGATATTTGTCTCTACGCACATACATAAGCAAATCTTGTTTTGTTACACCACTATCTTGCAAAGTTTTTTCAAAATCTATGTAGTCTTGTTTGGTTTTTGGCAAATATTCGTTAGTTAACAAAAAGTGGTATTTTGTATAGTCTGTTACCAAAACTTCACCATCTGGTTTTTCAAAAGTTATTCTCACAACTTGGGCTTCGTCCTTTGAAAAAAATCCTAGAAGCTTGTTTTTTGGTGGAGAAATAAATCCACCATACTTTACCCAAACCCACAAAGGGAACTCTGCACTATATTCATTATTTATTTTGTCCATATGATTTATGATAAATTGATATGGCACACCATATTTTGGTTTATTAATACAATTTGCGTTTGCCACCAAATAGCCCTTGCTTATAAGTTCATCATATGCTTGTTTTGTTTGAATTGTAACTAATTTCATACAATACCTTTATTATTTTGAGAAGTTGCGACCTTCTCTGATTTTTCCTTGTTTGTTGTGAATTTTTATATCGGTTTTTTGATTTTTTGCTACTTCTCTTGCAATATCAATTGCTTCTTTTTGAGTTTTTACCACTCTGAACGCCTTCTTTGCGTTGCCACTTAAAACTTGCCAACCATTTTCGTGTGGAGTAATATGAACTGACATAACAATCTCCCTTTGTCTATCACCCACATTTTATCATAACCCTTAATAATTATTCAACAAAATGTTTGGTATTTTAATAAATCAATATTAACAAAAAAGCCAAGACTTATCTCGGCTAAATTTTTATTGAGTTACCGCTTGGACAGGTTTTGCTTCGGCTGGTTTAGATTGGATTTGTTCTACATATTCTTCTAAACAAAGTCCACTTTCGTTAATAGCTTTGGCATTTTCTACACCAACATATCTTATATGCCATGGCTCTGATTTTACACCAGTGATATCTTGCTTATCTTCTGTATATCTAACGATAAAACCAAATTGTTCTAGTTCTTGGTGCAAAGTTTGGTACATAAGTTTTTTTGTTTCCCTATCTGGTTGTTTTAGATAAGCTAGTCTTTCAGGCAATGGTAATTTGTCTATAATGGCTTGGATTAATGCTGAGTGGGCAATTTCTGGCTTAACATCTAAGGCTAGACCTGTATGGTGCTCACTAGTACCTGGAAGAGCCACTGTTTTTAAGGTTTCTTCTTCGGTATGTTCTGCTCTATATTCGTCAAAAACTTTTTGTTGGGTTTGGATAGTTCTACCTGCTGATGTTAAGTATAAAGCTATGCCATAATTTTCAATCATATGTTCTCTTAAAGCAAGGTAAGCTTGTTCGGTTTGAGTTTCGATATAGGTTTTACCATCACTGTCTCTTATGGTTGAAAAAGTAAAGTCTTGTAATTGTTCTTCGTTGAAGGGTTGATTTTTATTTACTACCCACAAATATTTATCTTGTGTTTGCATAATAATTTATCTCCTACTTATTATTTTACCACATATTGTTAAAAAATGGAATACCTTAGTTTTAAAACAAAAAAACACCCGTAAAAGAGTGGTTTAGCATTATTGTTTTGACATATATTCCTTAGCACGAACAATAAGCGCTGAGACATATTCACTTTTTACACTGCGATATGTTTTTCGGTCAAGGTATTGTTGTGAGATTAGTTGTTTGTGTTTGGAATAAGCTAGTGCTTCGTGTGGGTTTTGTAGGTTTACCATTTACAAATTAATAGTTTAATGTTAAAATATAAGTATAGGAGTAAACTATGGCAACAAAAGATGATTTTAAAAGAACTATTTTAGATGGTAAGAAATTAATTCATACATTCAATGCCACATATGCTTTTGACGAAGGTTTTGAAGTTAAGCTAGACAAGCCTCAAAGTCTAGACAATATTGACAGCACTCTTGCTAAATTATTATCAGCTGGCATCACTCAGGATAATATTGATGAGTTTGTTACTTTACTTTATTATAAAGCTTTTGATAGTTTGCCTAACGCAATAATAGACCAAGTCTCTGGCAACGTAAAGATTGACCCTAATCTTTATACCGAAGCAAATAAGGACACTGCAAAAACAGGAGCACGCGCTACATTTGATTCAAAAACAAAAACAATCATTATAAGAGAAGGCATAATGGAAGGCTCTTTGCAAGAACAAGCTGATGATATAATTTCTATTTTGCACGAAAATAGACACTACTATCAACACTTATTAAGCCCAGACCTTGTCAAGCACGTTGACGGAACAATTGAAGGCACTATGTCAAAGCACGACAGAGTATGTGCTGCATATGGTCGCTTTGGCACTGAAAAACTGTTTGGAGAAATGAGTCGTGATGAAAAATACTATTTTGAACAACCATATATAGCAGCTCTTTATTTGTGCGACCCACAAGAAATTGATGCAAGAAAATATTCTTTTGAAACAGCAAAAGGTTTAATAGCAGACGCACTTGCTATGCCAAACCTATCGCAAGAACAAATCGGCAATTTATTAACAATGCTAGATCGTGTAGAACAAGAAGAAAAAAGAGAATTAAGCGACTTAGAAGAATTTATGCCATACTATGAAGAAATAGAGCAAAAAGTCACAGAATATTCTATGCAAGTTCAACAACAAAGAGAAAAGGTTTTGACCCCAGAAAATATAGCAAAATTAGCCCACTATAACGAAGACGACCCTGAAACTTTTGCACTTAGAGAATATTTGTTTGATTTGGAAGCGTCTTTATATATAAACTACGACCCAGAAATAGTAAAACAATTAGAACAAATCATCTTAACTTATGACGTGTTTGCAGTGGGAAGAACTTTGTTAAACCACCCAGACTATGAGCCTAACCAACAAGTTTTAGATAAGGTTATTAAAAGTTATGGAGTGATGTTTGCGATAATGAATCCATTAGACGCCTATCCATCAGAAGAAGTTATTGATAGAGCAGCAGAAGTAAACACAACAAAACCAACTCCTGTTCAATAAAAAAATAAACAGACTTGGTACTTTCAAGTCTTTTTTTGTTAGATTTATTGTTTAGTATTTTGGTTAATGTGTGATATAATGGCGACATAGGAGAAAACAATGAAAGTTATTTTTGATATCTTTTGGGTATTTTTCAAGCTTGGGCTGTTTACTTTTGGTGGTGGGTACGCTATGATACCCCACTTAAAGGAACAGGTTATTGAAAAGAAAAAGTGGCTTGATGAAGAAGAAGTGGTGAGTATGCTTGCTATTGCAGAATCTACCCCTGGCCCTATTGCTATAAATATGGCAACCTATATCGGATACAAACGAAAGGGTTTTTGGGGAAGCTTGGCTGCAACGCTTGGTGTAATTTTGCCATCATTTATTATTATCTTTTTAATATCGTTGTTTTTTGACTCTGTATTAGAAAACAAGTATGTTCAATACGCTTTTACTGGCATCAAATGTGGCGTGGCGTTTTTGATATTTAAAACGGGCGTTGAGATGATAGTAAAAATGAAGAAAAATATTTTCAATATAGTTTTACTTTGCGTTAGTGGAGTTGCTCTTATTGTACTAGAAATATTTGCCGTAAATGTTTCGTCTATATTCTTTATTTTGTTTGGCGCTGTTGTGGGCATAATTGTACACTCAATAGTTTCACACAAAAAAAATAAAGACAAACAAGTTGAAGCCCAATTAGAAGAACAAGACAAAGAGGAGGTACAAAAATGATATACCTTACTTTGTTTTTAGAGTTTTTTAAAATTGGATTGTTTACCTTTGGTGGTGGATATGCCATGATACCACTTGTCAAAGAAACTGTGCTTAAATATGAGTGGCTTACTGAATTTGAATTTTTAGATTTTTTAGGCATATGTGAATCTACCCCTGGTCCAATCGCTGTAAATATGGCGACTTATGTTGGAGCTACACAAGGTGGAATTTTGGGAAGTTTGCTTGCTACCCTTGGAGTAATTCTACCTTCGTTTATAATAATTTTGTTAATTGCAACTATACTTAAAAAAGTGTATAACAACTTATATTTTAAAGCGGCCTTAAATGGCATTTCACCTATTATAACTGCCCTTATTGTTAGCACTGGTTTAATACTTATATTAAATGTTATTGGTTTTGAAAGTGTAAAGAAAATGAGTTTTGACCTTGTATCTCTAATTACATTTTTAATTCTTGCTACTATTTACTGTATTGTAAGATATGGTTTTAAAAAGAACTTTAACACTATTTTATTTATAGGCTTGTCGGCAGTAGTAGGACTAGGCGTTTCTTTAATATTTATTTAATACAAACAAAAAAACAGATAAGAAAACTTATCTGTTTTTTTATTATTCGATTTCGTTATTTTTAAGGTAGTTAACAAGTTTTTGTCTAAGGCGCTCTTAGTAAATTCTTGTGTATATTGAATAGAATATTAACGCTGCTATCATTACAAAAAATACTGGTATAATGTTATTAAATATCAATACAACAATAGGCGTTACCATTTGGCCTACAATTATACCGTCTTGTCTTGCAAGCAGCGCTTTGTTGTTGGCGCTTATGATTTTACATTTTGTCATAAGTGAGTTCATCATAAAGTATGAGCATATTGCGTAAGAGAAACCAAACACAAATATTAATATATATATTGCAACATACAATCTAATAAATGGTATTATACCTAATGGCACAGCGCAGACTAAACCAAATATAAAGTTTGCGTTTTTCAAATCGCTATGTTTTGAAATATAACCTATAAGCAATACACCTGCTAGGTTTGATAATTGGAATGTCGCAGACAAGTAACCAGCCATAGCAAATGTTGGTGCTGTTGTGAACATATGTAGTGTGTACATATTTGTAAACGGATCAATCACACAGAATATTGCGTAGAACAAGAAGTATTGTATAACAAAGTGTTTAACAATTTTTCTTCTCTTTTGTTTAAGTAATGGATCTTGGTCATAAGCGATTGCTGCATTTGAAGTAAAGTCCTTGTTAAAGCCTGACTTTTTGCGATTGGCAAGATAATAAAAGAACAATGGCAATACGCTAACAAGATATAAGCCTGTACTAAAAATAATCAATGCTGTTTGGTTCCAGTCGATAAACAAACCACCGGCTACGCTTGCTACAATAGCACTAAGTGCATCTACTATTCTTGTTAAGGTTAAGTTTTTTGAAGTCTTATTTTTGCTTGTATAATTTAATAAAACGCCGTCTGCGTTGTTTTTGAAAGACAAGTTTGTACCGTAACTTATTGATACCAATATAATACCAGCAACCATAAACTTATCTAAGAATATTAATGAGATATTATATATAAGCAAAGGTATTATTCTAAGTATTAAGGTAAGCTGCGGATATTTGTTGTACATTTTTTTGAAGATGTGATTGGCTGCCAACCTACAAACGCCTTGCCCTAGCAAAAATAAAACTGCCAGCCTTATGCTGCCCGTTACTTTATATATCATTAGTGGAATAAATGTGCCTACAAGTGAAGCAGCAAAGTTACCCACAAATTTATGAAAGTTAAGTAATTTAAATTGCATAGTTTATTTTCCTAGCAATAATTATAACAAATAGTTAAAATTAATTCAAACTAAACTAGGCAATTAATTTGTTTTTAGACAACAACTTTGTCTATAAGAAGTTTGACTTTTTAAGTTAAATTTTATATTGTATAAGCAGGAGAAACTTATGTCTAAAAACTACTATAAAGCATATGATGAGAGATACAAAACAGTACACTCTCAAACAGGTCTTGCTTGGGCTGGCGACAAACCAACAACATTACTTAAAGACCTATTTATAAAATACAACTTAAATAGTGATAGTAAAATTTTAGAAATAGGCTGCGGCGAAGGTCAAAACGCAATGTTTTTGCAACAAAACGGTTTTAATGTGCTTGCAAGTGATGTATCACAAGAGGCAATAACTTGGTGCAAACAAAAAGCAGCTCAATATTCCCTACCTCAACAAAACTATTTTGTGTTAGATATATTAGATAACGACTTTAAAGATAAGTTTGATTTTATATACTCTATCTCTACTTTACATATGCTAGTCTTAGATGAACATAGAAAACAATTTTTTGATTTTGTACACTCTCACCTAAACGATAATGGCAAGGCCCTTATAACTGTTATGGGCAACGGAGAGTTTGAAAGAAACACTTCTGACATAACAAAGGCTTTTGATTTGGAAAAAAGAGATTTTGCAAACGGGCAAACCTTGGAAGTTGCAGGAACTACTTGTAGAATAGTTGACTGGAACACTTTAACCCAAGAGGCAAACAACTCAAATTTAAAAATAATAGAGAGTTTTGTCAGCGAACAAATATCTGGCTTTAACCAGTCAATGGTTATAGTTGTGAGTAAACAATAAAGTATTTTACACACAAAAACTATCTACATAAAAGCAAAATTGTGGTTATGATAAAGACAAATAACTATATATTGTATATATAGAGCAAACAAAGCAAGTTTGCTCTTTTTTTTGTTTTTTAGAGCGATTTTGCCTTACAAAAACACTATAATTTAAGGCAAAAATTATTTCGACAAATTTAGACAAAAGCCATAAAATTGTTTGACTTTATTGTTTAAATATTTATAATTGTAAGTCCCTTGTCTAAAAAAAGGGGAAATGATTTTGATAAATTTTGAAGTTTTAAAAGGAATAAAATGAAAAAGTTTTTTATTTGTTGCCTGTCCATAATTTCAATATTTGTATTTGGAATTTTGGTATCAGCTTGCAACAAAACCAACACAAAATCTCACACTCACAGTTATAGCCCAATACTATGTTTGGACCAAACTCAACATTGGAACGAATGTGTTTGCGGCAAAATAACACAATTAGAAGTACACTCATATGGAGAGATTGAATCACATAAGTTTTTAAAAACAGAAGCATCACAAAATGATAGGTTTACTTATTACAAATCTTGCAAGTGTGGTAAGGCTTCGCAAGAAACTTTTGTTGTAGACAAATCAAACGGCAAGTATGATGGCCAAGTATTTAAGATAGGTTTTAAGTCAAATACAGAAATACCAAGCATTGATTGTTTATACGAGACCCCACTTGAAACAGTAGAAAGCTCTCTTAACAAAACTCTTTATGGTGTGGTTACAGAAAATTTGTATGTAAAGCTCAACAATGTAACTGGCGTGTTTACAACTCACACCAACAATATTTGGAAAGTTTCTGACTGGGCAAAAAATATGTTGTTTACTAACAACTTATGGACATACAATCAAGACGTAACCGTATATGATGGCATTAACGACTCTAAACTTTTTGCAAACCTAAACAACACCACTACTTTTATGGCGTACAAAGATGTTTCTTATTTGTTCTGTTATAATCCTGTAATCACAAACGAACAAAGCGTAATAGTTGCTTTCTCTCAAAACAAAGCTTTAAGTTGCAAAGTAGAAGTGTTTGATGAAGATTTTAACAACATAACTTGTAGTGCTAACACAAACGCATCAACTCACAGCTTTTTATCTGAAAACAAGTGCTACATATCTGTAACATTTGCTACAACACAAACAACAACTTTGGTAGTAACAAACTTTTCGACAACGGCTCAATCAATCAGTCTTGATAATTCTAGACTAAGCTCTATTATGTCGATGAAAAACAATATGGTGTATTCTTACAGACTAAATGTCTCAGCTGCTGGAAGTAAGCTTCAAATAATGCAAACAGCTGGCGAAATAGTTGTGATGAATTCGAATGGAACAGTGTTTAATCCAAAAATCGGCACAACAAATATTTATGAACTACCAACCGATTATTATATTATTTTTGTAAAGTGCACAAACGGAGACAATAATTATAGACTTCAATATAGCACAGGCAAATATGTATCAGAGTAAAATAAGAAGATTAATTTAATATAAACAAACATTACCCAAACAACATACTCAAACAATTGTTATTATTAAATGCATAGTGGTATTAAACCATTATGCATAGATGGAATTTAGAGATTATAAACCAACAACTAAATACTTAAAATCTTTTTAAAAGCTCTATGGGCTTTTATTTTTTTGCTTTTTAAAAGCAAATAAAAAAGAAATAGTTTTTTTTCTATTTCTTTTATTGTTGTTGTTTATGATATTCGTGCACAAGGCTTTTAAAACCTAGTTGTTTTAAGTTGTCGTATGTTAGGTTATAGTTCTTTTTGGTAAACTTGCCACTTTGCAAATATCTTATGTATTGAATAAGATAATCATCTATAACTTTCAAGCTTTCGTGTGTTGAAATAACTGGAAAAAACCATTTGCTCCAAGTAAGAGACTTTGTGTTTTGTTCTCTATAAAACTTATTATTAAACACTCTTAACATAACCCTTATAGCATCTTCGCTTGATTTTTGTTTATTTGTTTTCCAACGGAAAAGCGCTCTTGCTTTGCGTCTGATTTTGTCCTTAATCTTTTTTAAAGTGATTTTTGACACGTCAATTACACCATCACAATACTCAAACCCCAAAAAGTTCCACGCTGTGTGTGGCAAAAACAAACTTTCTTTATCTGGGTTTATGTCTAAACCTTTTTGCTTTAATACGCTATGCATATATTGTTTGTTAGTTTCGATTTGTTCAAGCGATTTTGCAAAAATAATAATGTCGTCTGAATATCTTGCGTATATAACGCCTTTATCCATAAAGTATTTGTCAAGGTCCATAAGGTACACATTTGCTAAAAATGTAGATAGCGTTGTACCGGCCATAGCCCCACGCTTTTCTGTAATAACATTACCTTCATAAATAGACTTGTCTTGGGTTAAGATGTCTTTTATAAGGTTGTACAGTTTATTGTCATCACTTATTACTTGTTTTAACATTGGCAAAAGTTTATCTATATCTATACTATTAAAGTAATTAGTTATATCCAACTTATACACATACATATCGTTTATTTCAGGCTTATTTACTAAACTAAAAAATGCCTTTTTTACTGTGCTGTTTTTTCTAAACGAAAATAAGTTGTCGCAAAAACAACTGTCATAATCACCCATAGTAAAAAGCAAAAATTTTAAAATCATACCTTCTTCGTAGTTAAAGGTGTAAACTGTTCTTTTTTTTGTGCTACCACTTTTGTTTATTAAAGTTTTTGTGGGCAAAGAAAAAGTATATTGCCCATTTACTATTTGACTTGCAATAGTTTGATATTTTTTGCCATTGACAAAATCTATTAAATTGTTTTGTTCTGTTTTTGTTAAGTGGGATTTTTCAATTTTTTCTTGCAAAAATTGTTGCCACTTATTATCATCTAAAAGTAAATTTAATACACTCATAATCAATAAAAAAAGAAAGGAAATGTGCTTTGAAAGCATTTATGCTACAAGACTGAACATACTTCGGTTATCTGCAAAACCATTATATAAAGTATGCTTCGCCCTACCGCAGATGCAAATTTGCGTTCCTTTCTATTTGTTATTTTACCAAATTTGAGCCACAAAGTCAAATATATGAGATTTTATCCCGTTTTTTGCAATTGTTTTATAAAAATATATACTTTAAACTTTATAATTCTTTTTAATTTCAACCTTATTTGAAAAATAATTATTCTCATAAACATGCAAATAATCATCATTAAAGAAATATATTGTATCAAAATTTTGTTTATACAAGTTTTTTTCCCTAACTTTTTCCATTATCTTTTCAATATCTTCATCAAAACAACTAGTATGAACAAACAACCTATTGCTTGCATATCTTGTAAAATCTTCCTTCTGTAAGTTTTCTAGTTTTCTAATAATTTGCTCACTAACTGTTTTGATGACAACTCCTGCCGATAAGTCATCTTCTACAACAACTACACCATTAATACATTTTATATTTTGAGACTTTTGCAATTCTCTATATACCTTTTCTTGCTCTTCCCAACCAAAATCTTTTCTAAAAATCTTAATTAATTTAGATTGCGTTTCACTTTGACCTCTTGTTACTTCAATGCCGATGGTTTCATCATTAGTTATTAAATCTGGTTTGTCATGTTGATGCCTTTCTTCTCTTAAAAGCAAATCAAGCCCATAGATGTCGGATAAACAATTTATCGCCATTTTCTCCGTAATATCCGCCGGACTTTTTCTTTCTTTTTTTCTCATCTGTTTTCTCCACTTTTATTATAATAATAATTTAATAATATTGTCAATTTTTCAGTGTTAAAAGATTTAATGCAAATATATAAGCATCTACATAAATACACACGACAGGGTGTGCGAGAACACTTCAAAAAAACTTGCAAAAGGCGTTTTTTATGGGGCAAGGTTTTTGACAGTGAGTTTTAAATATGCTACCTTAAAAAATACTAAGGGGGGGGACTATTTATGTTTCAAGTAAATATTCATAAATTAGACGAAAGCAAACTAAATGAGTTAACTCGTGTAGTGTGCGTATCTCGTTACAAAAACAAATGGGTGTTTTCAAAACACAAAGAGCGCTCTACTTGGGAAATACCGGGTGGACACATAGAAGAAGGTGAAGACTGGACACAGGCAGCCACAAGAGAATTGTATGAAGAAACAGGCGCTACAAAAGTAAAGTTGGAGAGTATTTGTTTATACTCTATTTCTACCTACGGCATGCTTTGTTATGCAGAGATTGAAGAGTTACAACCTCTACCTGAATCAGAGATAGAAAACGTTGCTTTGTTTGATGATTTACCACAAGAATTAACTTATCCAGAAGCTCATAC
>JAZRTN010000052.1:0-1867 GCA_045652045.1 Clostridia bacterium | reverse complement strand
CTATCAAAACAATCTCTATCATGAGCTGTAACATAAATGTTTTTAATGGTTATTGGATACTCAATACGACTGACTAACAACGTATGAAAATACCCCATATCATTACCTAGTTGTATAACATCTCCGACCATCAGTTCGGACATATTAATCACACTTGCCTTAGGCCCCACGCCTGGATTGGTTGTAACAAACTCAAAAAACTCATCCACACCCGTCCAACTAGCCGAACGCTCGGTCAGATTTGTATAAAACCAACCGGTCGGAAAATAGTTCATTTTTTGCCCTGATGCCCATAAACACTGGCTTATATAGTTTGTGCAATCTCCACCAAGCTTATCAAATGCATAAAAAAGTGGGTTTCGCTTATTATAATACAGTTTTGCATATTCAATAGCTTTAAACCTATCATACATAATATTGTTTTCCTTAAAAATAATATATTCGAAAACAATGTTTTATGTTAAAAAAACTCTTTGAAAAATCAAAGAGTTTTTAATAATTATTTACCATCTTTTTCGTCAAGATATGTTGCTTGTAAGTCTGCGATATGAAACAGTGGACAAGCTGGAAATTGGTAGTAAGCTGTTCTTAAAGAATTGCCATAACTTTGCGCTCTTGAATCAAATCCACCCATATGCCAGTTGATTGCCATAGCCTCTTCACGAGTTAGTCTCATAAAGCCAGAAATCATATAAACTGACTTTTCGCCATGTCCGTATGGTAGTTGGTCGTCTACTGTGTAGCATGGTTGCTTTTCCCAAACTCCATCAACTTTTACGTTTCTAAAATCTTCTTTATAAAAATTGGTTTTGCACAAATCGTGTAGCAAAGCAATAATTGCAATAGACTCATCAGAGATAACTTTTTGATAATCTTCGCCATACTCTGCTATGATGTTGTTTTTAAATCTCTTATAACAATTTACACTATGCAAGCATAAACCACCCTTAAATGCTGAGTGATATTTACTGCTAGATGGCGCTGTAAAAAAGTCACTTCTGACTAGCCAATCAAACAAAGCTTGACTACCCTCACGCTTAATATTTTCTTTATAAATTTGTTCAAATTCTTCTCTTGCTTTTTCTACGTCGTAATTATATTCTTTCATAAAACTTTTTCCCTTACGCATTTATCATAACACACCAACTAAATATTTTAAAGCGATTTAACTAAATTTTTTATCTGTTGATTAAATGGCATATCGTCTTTGCTATTTATCACAATTTGGCTTGGGTTTTGGCAAGACTTAACATTACACACCTTTATCATAAATTTTAGCCTATTAACTACCCCTTGGCTACTATCAAAAAACTTTGCACCAACAAAAAGGTCTTGCAAAATATCTTTTATAAAAACATAGTGCGTACAGCCTAACACTACCGCATCAATATTTTTGTTTAGGTATTTTTGAACATAAAAATATACTTGTCTTTTTATCTTAGATAAATCATTAATATTATTATCAATGAGCCTTGCTAGTTCGTGCTGGTTAGAAAGTATCACATTTGAAAATTTGTATTTGTTCAAAACTTTGCTTTGTTTAATTGTTAGGTTTGTTGCTAAAACTAAAATACTATTTTTTGTATATTTTATGGCTGATTTAATATTAGGCTCACACCCTACAAAAATTATATCAAATTTTTTTCTAAGATAATCTATACAGCTAACAGTTGCAGTATTGCAAGCAAGCACAACTATTTTTATGTTATAAATTGATACAAGCTTGTTTATTAATTTGTACAAGTGTTGTCTAAGTACTCTTTTTGACTTATTGCCATAAGGAGCAAATTTGTTATCAGCAAAATAAATGTAATTATATTGAGGAATTAGTTTTAAAGCTTTTTTGAAAATACTCACACCACCAACT
>JAZRTN010000051.1:0-1151 GCA_045652045.1 Clostridia bacterium | reverse complement strand
CAAATGTTAAAGTTTGTATTATTCTCTATATCAGCTGGCGTTATACAAATAATCTTAACCGAAGGTTTGGTTTTAATAGGATTAAAAGATAAACTATATTGGATAGCTTATCTTGTAGGTCTTGTAGCAAGCGTTGTATGGAACTTCACTTTTAATCGCAAGTTTACTTTTAAGTCTGCCAACAACATACCACTTGCTATGACTCTTGTTGCTGTATTTTATGCAGTGTTTACACCACTTTCTACTTGGTGGGGACATTTGCTTACAGTTAATGCAAAATGGCCAGAAATACTTGTTACTGCGTTTAATATGATTATTAACTTTGTGTTAGAATTTTTGTATGATAGATTTGTAGTTTTTAAAAATTCTATTAACACAAACGACCTTGCAAAAAAGAAAGATAATTTACAAAACACCCATTCTACAACACAAGTCGACGACAATAAACCAAACAAACAAGAAAATACTCTTAATAATAATAAATAATAAAAAAATAAACACCCTAAAGTCTAGGTAATTTGAAACTAGCGAAATAAAAGAGTTAGGAATTAGTTCCTAATTCTTTTTTATGGCTACTTTATGCCGTGAAAGGTACTTGACAAGAGAAGAAATGAAAGTACAATATCAAAAGGCAGAGAAACAAAAAAGAAAGAGATAAGCACGATTTTGCTTTCTCTGTCTTAATCAGCAAAAGAAATAATCATTTCAGAGACTCTTGTCAAGTACACCATGGAATAAATTAGCCACTTAAAATAACAGCAAAAAAGCGAAGGTGTGATTTGCTCTGCCACACTTCGCTTTTTTGTCTGCTTTAATTAGGTTTTGTTTGTGTGCTTGTCGTGTTCGAGCGAAGCGAGAACACTTGTATCAAGACAAGCACACATCTAAGTGCCAAAATTATTTTTTATCTTTTAAATATAAATATCTTTATTTGTTTTTATGTGGTATAATTTTATTAGACAGGAAGGAGAAAAATTTATGTTATGGTTTAGTCAGAAATGTGCAAATACTTATTTTATTGGTGCAAGATACTGTGAAAAGTGTAGGCAATATGAACTTTTTGAATATGGTTTTGATTCAAATTTTAAAGCAATTACTATATTTCCAGTTTTTATGAAATATAGATATTATACTAGATGCAATAATTGTGG
>JAZRTN010000050.1:0-1244 GCA_045652045.1 Clostridia bacterium | reverse complement strand
CATTAAACCTAAATGAATTTGAGCTATCGCCTCTCATCGCAAATATCGAAAATATTCTTGTGCGTAGGGAACCAATTGATAAGACTACAAAAGTCATACATAGAGTTAAAAAAACTGATACTTTCAAAAACATCTTTCTATAATATGGCTTTAAATACCTATAAGTTAAAACTGCCAAGATGCATAGTTCAAAAAACATACCAATATATGCACCCCTACACCCAGTCATAACTATAGAAAGCAAGCCTAAAATAAAAACTATAGAACAGATTAAAGAGAACTTATAATTTCTTTTTAAAAGCGGTAAAAATATTAATATCAACGATGATGGCAAAATTGATAACATATATCCGCCAAATAAATTTGGATTATACGGCTTTAATGTACCGTATACACGTGTCATAACGTCTTCTGGATTTAACCTTGACATATCTTGCCAACCAGAAATTTCTGAAACAGAAATAAGATTTTGCTTTATGGCGACCAAAGATTCTATGAACAAAGAAGATGCCATCGCTAATAAAATATATATAATTTTATCTTTATTATCTTTTAGATAATGAACTACACTAATATAAAAACCTAAATAAATAAGAGTTTTACAAAAACCTTTTAGACTTAAAAAAAGTAGCGAAGAGCCTGCAACACTAATCAAAACAAAAATAAAATATAATAATAAAAACTTATCAGCTCCTGCAAGAGCAAAACGTTCATTAGGTTTTACAAGCATTTTTATCATTGTCAAAATAATTGTAAAAATTGCAAAATACGCAATATTATCAGATGCTAAAAACATTGACGATAAAACCAAAAGTATAATGTTAATAAAAATCAATGTATCTAAATTTCTTAATACAAGACTTTTATTATACAAACTTTTAAAAATTTTCTGCGAAATACCTAGTATTGAATTTATAAACAAAAAACTACTCCCCAAAACAGAAGCCTAGCCAACATTTGACTTATCTAAATGATTCTCATCGCTAACATCTGTATAAACTCTAACATCAGATACTGTACCACCAAACTTATATCTTTCACCTTCAAGAACAATTGGTAAACCTATCTTAATCTTATTTCCACCAACAACAGCACCATCTTTTGTAATTTTTGCAGCATCTTTAATTGTTACTACAGCATCATATAAAGCTGGTTGAGATGGATCTAAAACCAAAACATTCTTAGACTGTGGCGAAAAAGTTTTTCTTGGCTGTGAATTCACATCAATAACATCAAGTTGGGTA
>JAZRTN010000049.1:0-3733 GCA_045652045.1 Clostridia bacterium | reverse complement strand
GACCATCTTTAAATTTTAAGTTATAAATGTCATTAAACATTGTGCTACATTCTTGCAAATAACTTGTTACAAATGCATTTTGTTCTACTGTTAATTCTCCATCTAATGGAATATCTACCAAACGCTCTACAAAATAATGTGTGTAGTCGTCGATAAGAGTTGCACAGTGTGGGCAAAGGTATGAGTTAGGAATACTGTTTTGTCTATTTGCTTCCCAAGCATCTACATTTATGTCTATTTCTCCTTGGCATTCAGGACAACCAACATAAAACATATTGTAGTCATTAAACACCATAAAGCAGTAGATGTTGCCAAATTCTTTTTGTATTCTAAAACCCTTTTTTGTTTCGGTTATTTTATAAACATTAAGGTATGAAAATGTTTCTAGCGAATTAGCAAAACGTGTGTTTATGCTTTTTGCATACTTAGTTTGGTTTTGAGCTATTTCTCTTAAAAAACTGTTGTATGCTTGTTCTTTTTCGCTAACGAACTGGTCGGCATAAGTCATCATTTCGCTTAATACTACATCTGGATCGTAGCCAGCTTTAATTAGTTCGTCACGGTTAATATTGACATCAACGGCTTGAACAATCAATGCCCTGCCATCTTGCACAACATATTTGATGCTGGCTTCTACACTAGAACAGCCAAACATAAATATCAAAACAAAGCACACTATTAAACTTAGTAAAACTTTCTTTTTCAAGCGACTACTCTCCTTTTTTATAAATTTTACACATCAGGCCCATAATACAGTAATTTATTATATACTATAACTTAAATAAACACAACTACAAAAATAAACTTTTATCAAAATTAGTTTTAAAAATCCCCTACAAAAAAATAAAACCCACAGTAAAGTAGGTTTTAAAAAAAACTATTTTTGAACAGGTATTTGAACATACCCCTGTGGCTTGCCACACAACGGACAAGTCTTCCAAGCACTAGCTGACGTTTGCTCATACCCACAGTGGTTACACTTCCATTTTCTGGCGTCTTGTTGCTTGTAAGTTGTCTTGGCAGAAAACATATTGTACAGTTCGTCAAATAGCATAAAATGGCAATTCTCTACCCCAACTATTTGTCTAAACTTTTGTGCAATATCCATAAAACCTTCATCTTCGGCTACTTTTGCAAATGATGGGTAAACACTAGTATACTCACTATTTTCGTTGTCAGCAGCAAAGCGCAATTGCTCGACTAAACTTCCTTCCAAAAATGGATAGCCAGCTTGAATTGGAATATTTACATTTTTTCCATCGGTATGTTCTGCAATTAAATCCCAAAAAATTTTAGCATGAGCCATTTCTTCTTTTGCGACAGTTTTAATCAAAACTTGCAAGTGTTCATACCCTTCTTGCATAGCCTTTGCCGCAATAAACTGATATCTTGCCCCTGCTTGGCACTCCCCAGCAAATGCCCTCGCTAAATTGATATAAGTTTGTGATTGTTCAAAATTCATATATAACCTCCTAATCGATTATGTACAAATTTTAAAAAAATACTCCCAAAAACGCATTAAATAGCAAATAAAAGGCTAAAATAGTTGCAAAAAATTATCTTTTAAACTAAACTAAACGCATAGGAGAACAAATTATGCTTGATGTATTGCAAACACAACGTAGATATTATGTATTTGACAAAAACACTTTCAAACATTTTTTAAAAGTGTGCGATTCTTTAACAACATACAACCTTGAAAAACCAGTAAGCAAAAAGTCGCTTGATATCTTTTATGATAATGCCAAAAACATCTTAGAAGAAAACGGCCTATTGCTAAGAAAAAGAGTGTATGGTGCTAAGTCAAAAATCAAATTAAAAAGACGTGTCGATTCTAAACAATACTTTTATAGCGACGCACTAAGAAAGCACGAAAGAGAAAAAGAAGTACCAACAAGAGATCCATTGTCAAAACACTTTTTCTTTCTAAACAACGCACTTAACTCAATGTTTACAAACGCACTACAAATTGACCCAGACAAACTGTTTGAGCAAATGCACGTAACACTAACCATTGACATTAAAGAAAAGTGCTATAAAGTTTTTGGTGGCGGTGGACTAAAAGCCGAAATACACAACCAACAACTAAGCTTCAAAAATTTTAGAACAAAACGTAAAAACAGTTGTGAGCTAATACAAATAAGAATGTTATCACCAGACAATACACTACCTTACTTTGAAGATTTTTGGAAAAGACTTGAAAAACATTGTAAAGAAATTTTCTATACAACAGATAGCCGTTACGAAATAGCAGAAAGATTAACTAAGCCTCTACCAACAAAAGAAGAGCTTAAACAAATGCGTATCCAAAAACTTAAAGAACAAGAAATGGAAGAAAAATAAAAATAAACTTCACCCCATATTGTGGGGTGATTTTTTTGTTTTTAATACAATGTATTAATTTTGTTGTGTTTTTTTATAAATTTTGTTAATATTTTGCTATAAAAGGTGGTTAAAATTATGAGAAAAATTCCTTTAATTATAGACTGCGATCCAGGAACAGACGACGCAGTTGCTTTGGGGCTTTCACTTTTCTGCGAACAGCTAGATGTTAAACTTATCACAACTGTTTGTGGTAGTGTACCTATCGGCAATAACACTACAAACACCCTACACTTGTTAGATGTTTTCAACAAAAACATCCCGGTAGGTCAAGGTGCTTCAAGGCCACTATTAAGAAAACCTCCAAAAGTTAAAAGTTATATTGAAGGATTGAAAGGTTTAGGAAGTTACGTATACGACAATACTTTCACCAACAAACATATAAGTGGTGATGCAGTTTCTTTGATGTACAAAACTCTTAGAGAAAGTAAAGAAAAAGTAACTATACTAGCGCTAGGCCCATTAACCAATATTGCAAGTTTATTTGCAGACTACCCAGACTCTCTTGAATATATCGAAACAATTTATATTGCTGGCGGCTCAATAGACGGTTCTGGTAACTACACAGCCCACGCTGAGTTTAACTTCCACTACGACCCACACGCAGCTCAACTTGTTCTAAACAGTGGAATTGATATTAGAGTTATTCCTATTCAAACAGGATTGTGTTGGAGATTAAAACCAAGCGAAACTGACAAACTAGCAAAAATCAATCGCACAGGCGAACTATTTAGCGAAATTTTAAGAAACGACCACAGAGAACATTCTCATAGCGAAGTTGATGCATTATTTGATGCAACTGCTTTGGTGTGTTTGTTAAAACCAGAGCTATTTGTTACATACGACTGTCGCTGCAAAGTAGAACTTGTAGACAAACAGAAACAAGGTATGCTTATTTGTGATTACAAAGCAAAACCAAACTGTAAAATTGTAAGCGAAGGCGACTCTGATGAAATCAAAAAATATTTCTATGAACTAATCAGAAAATGCTCAACTCAAAAAGAACAAACAAGACCTATCATGATCGACTGTGACCCAGGCGTTGATGATGCAATGGCTCTTATGAATGCTCTATATAGCCCACAAGTAAGAACCTTGCTTATAACTAGCGTAGGTGGAAATACCACTTCTGATGTTACCGGAAGAAATGCTCTTCACGTTGTAGAGTTGTGTCACAGAAAAACACCTGTGGCTTACGGCGAAAGTTTTCCACTATATCGCAAAGCAAACTTTGCAACTTATGCACATGGCGAAAACGGCCTTGGTGGATATAGCTACAAAACAATATATTCTAACCCACTTAAAGAAAACGCTGTTGATGCAATGTATAACACTTTACTTCAACACAAAG
>JAZRTN010000048.1:0-2703 GCA_045652045.1 Clostridia bacterium | reverse complement strand
GTTTTTATGCTACAAGCGTAAACTCTCTATACAGCCCATCAAGAGATGACCCTATGTACATAGCTTATAGCGATTCTTATCTTTATACTAACTTAAATATGAAGTTAGAAAGCTATAAGAGATTTGGAACATTTGGTTATTATGCAAAACACATCAATAATATATTTAACAACCCTAATGAGCTAAGCCCAGAAAAAGAGCAAGAATTATCTCAAACAATTGCTTCTAATGGTGAATATAATTTTGTATCAGACAAAACAGGTTTGCTTGAAGATAATAACGTTATTATGATTTTGATGGAAAGTTTTGACTGGTATGCAATTAACCCTGTATATACTCCAACATTATATAGCTTAGCCAACGGAGAAGCTTATACTTTTACAAACTTCTATGGACATAACAAAACAAACGTCAGTGAAGGAATATCTTTCCTAGGCAACTTGCCAAAAACAGAGATGTTGGTTTCTTATTATGAAAGTGTTGGTATTAGTGCACCTTACTCATTACCAAACTTATTAAGAGATGAGGCTACAAAAGACGGCGATACTTATGTTGCAAACTATCTTCACACATGGCTTTCAAGTTTTTATGCTCGTCCAGAGACATACTCACAATTAGGCTTTGATTCAGTTGTTTGTCTAGATGATGTATATAAAGATGAAAAACTTGAATGGGGCTATTGGAAGAGTGATGAACAATTTGTAAAAGATTGTATAGATTTATTTGTTCCACAAAATGTTGACAGATTCTATACTCAATACGCTTCAATGTCAACACATGGACCATACGATACAAAGAACTCTACATTTAAAACATTGCTTAATTATGTAGAAGACAACTTTGACGAATATGAAGAATGGTTATCAACACAAGAAAAATTTGTTATGCCAACAAGTAAATCTCTTGTAAGTGCATTGCAACATTATCTTGCAGGAACAATTGACTTAGATAGATCAATCAAATATTTAATTGAATATCTAGAACAAAACAACCTTGCAGACAAAACAAGCATTGTATTGTTTGCAGACCATTATGCTTACTATGATGATTTAAGTGCAAAGATGAAAGGTTTTACTAAGGAAGATTTTAGCGAAACTAGCATCCATAACATTCCATTTATGATATATAATCCAGCACTAAAAGGTTCAACAGATGTGTTCTGTTCTACCTATGACATTTATCCTACAATGTGTGACTTGTACGGTTTATCTGTAAATAAGAGTATTACACATGGCAATTCAATTTTTAGTGGAGATATTGAAAACAGCATATTCAGTTCTCATATGACAGGTATCTTTACTGATGAGATGTATACTACAAATATTGTTGATATTACAAAAGTAGTAGACTATGACATTCCTCCTCAAAGAGTAGAAAAATTCCAACAAAACGCAGTTGATTGGTATACTCGTCAAGAAACAGTTGAAAAAGTTTGGAAAAACAACATCTTTGGTGGGAAATAATTTAGTTAAATTTTAATTTGTTCAAAAGGAGGTAGTTATGAAGGTTTCGGCAAGAATTAACCAAACTGCAAATATGAGAGTTAACGCTTATATGTTTCCTCTTATGTATATAGTGTTTGCATTAGCATTTGAATTAGTGCAGTTTAGTTGGTTGGGTTTTGGCGCTTTACCTAAATACTTCCTTTTGGATCTTTCTTGTATTATAGTTTTGGCATCCATTATATGGGTTATGCCAAACAATGCTGCAAAAAACTCTGTTATGTATTCTCTTTTAGGCTTGCAATTTGTAGTTAACATTGTTAATGTTACTTTGTATAGAGTATTTGGCG
Organism: Clostridia bacterium; assembly: GCA_045652045.1. Classification (GTDB taxonomy): domain Bacteria; phylum Bacillota; class Clostridia; order Christensenellales; family UBA1242; genus CAKVLS01. The sequence goes on along the minus strand of JAZRTN010000048.1, from coordinate 911 downwards.
ATATACTAAGTTTTGATATGCTAAAACTAGGAGCAGAGGGTGTGGCGGCATTCTCTTTTCAGTTTTTAGATTTTGTTAACATATTAGTAAATGTTATTTTACTTACTGTTGCAATTTTAATGGGTAGATTTATTACAAAAAATATCCTTGCCGTACGAAGGGTAAGAAGATATTCAAAGATTGCATTTGTTATGGTTGTATTCTTCCTTATGCAAACTTTTGGTTGTAGTTTTTATCTAGTTGGGCTTTCTACTCTTGCTGACACAAATAAGTCAAACCCTATGTATATAGTAGAAAGCGATGCTTATTTGTACGACACAATGTATCTGAAACTAGAATCATACAAAAAGTTCGGAACTTTTGGCTTTTACTTCAAAAGCGTGGGTAACTTAATATTTAACCCTAATGCCCTTGAAGACGAAGAGTTAGATGCCGCTATTAATAAGGTTGAAGCTGGTGAAGGTAAGTATTATTCTTCAAGTGTATCTGATAAGCTTGAAGGCGACAACATTGTTATGATACTTATGGAAAGTTTTGACTGGTACGCAATTAGTCCAGTTTACACTCCAACCCTATATGCACTTTCAACAGGTACATACAAAGGCCCTAACGGCGACCAAGCAAATAGTGGTTATGCTTTCCATAATTTCTATGGTAGAAACAAAACAAACATAAGTGAGGGTATAGCTTTCTTAGGCAATATGCCTCGTCAACAAATGTTGGTTTCTTATCAAAATGATGAAGGTTTGTGTGCGCCATATTCATTGCCTAATCTTTTAAGACAAGAAGCACAAGATACCGGCGCAACTTACAAATCAAATTACCTACATACATATATAAGTACTTTCTATAATAGACATATTACATATGACAAGCTAGGCTTTGATGATATGTACTGTATTGATAATGTA
>JAZRTN010000047.1:0-2083 GCA_045652045.1 Clostridia bacterium | reverse complement strand
CTTTAACATCATTCCAATACGGGCAATCAAGCAAATCGCATTTCTGCTGTAAATATTCCAACATAAACTTATTTGCTTGGTGGAACACAAAATAATCCACTTGCTCTTTAGTTAAATTTGCTTTGTTTTTGGGTTTTTTAGCTAAATTTTTGCAGGTATTCTTTATTATATAAGTGACAATTATATCATTTTATGTTATTATATATTAACAAGGAGAAAGCTATGAGTATTTCGGGTATTATAGATATCGCTTTTGTCGCTATTCTGATTATTCTTGCAATAATTGGCTTGACTAGGGGTTTCTTAAAATCAGCTTTGGCAATGGTCAGTTCGTTCATTTCTATGGTCATTGCGTATTTTGCTGCCAAGCCTTTGGGACAACTTATTGATAAGCTATTTAAAACTACTAACGTTTTTGCCTCAAAGATTACAAAATGGCTTAATTCAGTCAGTGAGTTCTTCTCAATAACAAGAAATGGTGAATCATTTACAGATTTGTCTGGTCAAATGAGTTCTGGTGGTGTTGATGGAGCTGTTCAAAGACTTGCAAAGGCAGTTTTAGGATCAGCAAATATTCCTGATGGTAAGAGTGTTGGTCAGGTTTTAGGACAATCACTTGGTAACCTTATTACAGTTGTTATTGGTGGCGTTGTTGCATTTATTTTAATTAGAGTTATCTTAAAAGTATTAGAACATTTCTCATCAAAAATTACACAAGTTAGAATTTTTGGCGTAGTAGATAAATTATTAGGTTTTGTATTTGGTTTAGCAAAAGGTCTTATTTATACAGGTTTGATATTTGTATGTATGTCAATACTAAGTTACGTAAAACCTATTGACAACAAAATTACTCCAATTATGGACGATACAAAAATCGCTCAAAAATATTACGATTGGATTGATTATGAAACACAAGATTTCTTAAACGACAAATTCTTTAAAAAATCTCCAACTAAAAAACCTTCAAACACAGCAACTGCAAAAACTATTGATACATTTGAAGCTATACTTGGCGAAGTAAATAGAGCATATGTAGATTTAGAAAGCAGCAGAGTATATATGTTTGAATCTGACGAAGAAGTTACTTCAAACGAAAATATCAACAAAAATGCTAAGTATTTTGTAGCATACACTGAGCCATCAGAATTAACAACAATACTTGAAAAAATTGATGCATTTGCAACTGCAACAGGTGGACATTTTATCAATGTTGATAATAGACCTACAAGCATTGCAGCAGAACAAATTTTTGATTATTTAACAGCTACAAACCTTGCAACTGTTACACAAGTTTATATAGATTGGGAGAATGAAGTTGCATACTTTAAAGTTGATTCAGCAGAGATTGATATTGCAAATTATCTAACAGATGTTGATTTCTACATTGACTTTACGGTAGATAAAGGTGGAGCAGAAATCAAAACAAAGATACAAGAACTTGTTGCTTCTGATTCTTTAACAATAACAATAACCGAAAGTACAGCTGCGGCAGCTTAATTATAAAAGGCACCTAACTTAATAGGTGTTTTTTTTATTGAGGATTCAACTGTTAAGGCAAAAATTGAGATTAAAACTGTTATTGACAAATGAGAAAAAATAGTATAATATTTTTATAAGAATTACTTTGGCCTACATAGTAGGAAATGGAAGAAAGTCCCGAATTGTAATTCTTTTTTTATTGACATAATAAAATCCTTAATATATAATTTACTTACTCTCGCAGTTCTTAATTGAAAGGTTGGCATATCGTACAACCCACGTGGGGAAACCGAGAGAGTTTCATATTAGGATAGTCCCCACTAAGCCACTTTTATAAGTGGCTTTTTTATTTTGCTATTTTAAAAAATGAAAATATTTTGCTTTGTAGGTTTTCAGTTGCAGAGATATTTATAGTTGAGATTAAAACTAAGGTGGTTAGTTTGTAATAATATGTCTATAAATATATATATAATATTAAATATTATAATGTAAAAGCCCAAAATGTTTGCTCAAACAAAATTAATGTGTTAAAATTACTTTGCATTATAAGTGTAAGACTTAAATTGCTTTATATATACAACATACCTAATTTTAGGTTATAAAA
>JAZRTN010000046.1:0-2023 GCA_045652045.1 Clostridia bacterium | reverse complement strand
ATCATTTATATCCCACAAGTGATTTTTAGTACCTAAAGGAGTTTCAATACCATTTATAAACGTTACAAGATTTTTATTTTCGTCTGTGGTGTAGAATTTATCTTCTTCTAGTATGTAGTAAGCATCAGCACCTGTTAATTCAATTGATGTTCCAGTACCTCTTTCAAGTGCAGTCATAAGCACACCTACATAACCACCATTAGTTACATAGTTTTCATAGACTGTTTCATAGATAGAATCCCAATTTTGTGATTTCATTATCATATTAAACAAGTCATTTGCTTTCTCGTTACTTGTTTCAGCAGGTAGTGTTTTAACCTCTACCTCTTTAATCTTAGTAATCTTATCGGCAAGTGAAGTCATAGATTCTTCTTGACTTGCATCAACACCTTTTGACTTGATAGCACCAACAATATTGCTTTTACCTTGTTGCAGTTCAGTTTCTAAACCATTAACACTTAATTGTGATAATGCTCCTACCAACTTACCATTCTGCCAAGTAAGATTGCGTAACTCGTCTAACTTATTTTGTGTCTTCTCAAATGCCATATAACCTTAACCTATTATTGTTTGTAATTGAAGTGCGATGTTCTCATCGTATCGGTCAAGCAACACCTCAAGACCACCGATGTTTTCATTCATAAACTGCATAAACTCCTCTTCTGTTCCTTGATAACCACCTTCCACTGCATAGGCATAGGCAGATTTGCCGTCTTTACCGTCTTTGCCGTCTTCTAATGAAATATTGATATTAGGGATACCATCAACTTCTCCATTAGTTACAGATGGAGAAGGGATTGGTATACTACTTGTTTGCACATTGATACCATTGATACTAACTACTGAACCTTTAATTTCCATAACCTATACTAATTCAATTCCACTTAATGCTAGTTTTGTAAACACACTATTACCACCATCTGGATAGTTGTATCCTTTGTTCTTTACTTCTATGCGATAACGTAATTCACCTGACTTAAGATGATAGTTCTCTATATACATAGTAATCGTGCCGTCTGCAAAAGATGTGTTCTTACTTTTATTCTCTATTGGGTCGTGAATACATTCGTATGACGCTCCTGTATTATCGTAGAAAATAAACCTAACGTAATTTTGTGATAAATTAATCTGATTACCGTCATCGTCTAAAAGTGAGTTTATGCTAATTATAAAATCACTTGGAGAAGGTATTGTTATTTTTTCTTTTACTATCATATCTTAAACTCCTAAGAATTGTTTTGCGTATTCCATAACCTTTGGATTTGCTTGTGCTTCTACCTCAGAAGGCATAGACAACTCTCCCGATTCTGCAGGTACTTGTTGCTGAGCCATCGCTTGTTGCTGAGCCATCATTTCTTTTTCCTTCTTATCTATTGCTTCAATAAGTCTATCACTAAATGGATAAGCAGAGTTTTGAAGCATTGTCTTTAAATCTAATTGACCCATTTGGTAGATTTGAAGAAGGAAGTTATTCATTGCCATACGATATGCAGGTGTTGACATTATTTCAGATATTATAATATCCATATCGCTATTGCGAATAAGATGTGGTTTATAATATTTAGCCTCTTCGGAATAGTCGTGCCCTGCAATTCCTATGTATCTTGGTTGGTCATAGTATTGTTGGATAACCTTCATCATCTTGTAGTCCCTACGTTTTCTAAACTCGTTGAAACTTTCGTAAAGGTCTAGTAAGTTTGTTGCTGCATTTTGACTTTCTTGTGCATATAGTGAAGCTGCAGTGCCACTTGTAGGTGCTTTCCCTTGTAATGCTCCGTGTACTCCTGATATATCTTGAAGAAGTTTCATTTGTAATTGCACAAGTTCTATAATGCCAACATTTGTAGCATTGCTTACTATTTGTTGTGGCATAGGAGAGCCAGGTTTAATCTTAGCAAAGATTACACCATTGTATTTTACCCATTCTTTTAATACTTCTTCTTTACTCATATTACCTAATGCGTCTTCAGGAAATACAAGTACACCTTTAGCACTAGCACCAAGTATAAACTAAGTCGGAGGC
>JAZRTN010000045.1:0-2080 GCA_045652045.1 Clostridia bacterium | reverse complement strand
TCTTCCTAAGACCGCTTGGCCTCCGACTTATTGTAACCAACTGCCCCTCTTATTGACTCTAAATCATCTCTAACATCTAGTGGGTGTACAAGGGCTATTTGATAATCATCTGTATCAAGTAGGTATGTACCACTTATATGTTGCATTTTGCCATTGACCAATTTGAAACTTTCATACAATCTGTTATTGCGATATTTACCCCATAACATATTACCTGCGACAATTTTTAATAAATTATGGTTTAAGATAAGTTTTGCAAAGTTGTCTTTTGAGTAGTTCCTAAAATCTATAAAAGCATTGTTTAATCTCTTGGTTGAAGCTTTAACTTGCTTTTCTAATGCTTTTAGGTATTGTTTAATATTGATGTCGCCACTCATAACTTTATCGCTACAACGGGCAACTTTACCTGTTTGGTGGTTATAAATTTCAATTTTTGCGTATGGGGTTAATTGAACTCTTAGTTGGCGTTTATTGTTAAGCTCAAACACTCTAACACCATTGCTATCTAGACCAAAGTCTGGGGTTAATTCGTCATACACTTCTTGAATAGGAACTTGTTTGATGGTAACATACATATCTAACATTTTGTAAAGGGCTTTTTGTTGTTTTGAAGAAACATCATCTAAAAGCTCTTTAACAAAGTTAACCACTTCTTCTCTACCTGCCAAAGCAAGCATTGAAACAAAATATTCACTTGGTTTAGATTTGTTGTTTTGATACCAAGTTTTTACAACTTGTGCCATAGCATTAAGCAAACTTTCGTCACCAAAACTTGCGATAAGTCTTAGGGCCCATTTGCTTGAATCAAGTTTGTCTTTGTACATAGCTGTTTCAAAAACTACTTGGGCGATTTTTTGTTGAAGGTCTTGTTCTACAAAACAGAAATAATCTTTTACAAACTTAACAAGATTATCATTTTTTAATACCTTAAAAGTTTCCATACAGAAAGTAATAATTTTACCTTCTTGTTCTGTTTTGTTAATATTGTATTTTTCGTAATATTTTTTTAGTCTAGCGCCATACACACGTTCTTGCACGGTTGGAGTTTTTGAATTAACATATTCTACAAACTCTAAGTATGAATTAAATTTATTAAATTGTTCTAATTCTAGTTCTTTTGCGATTAAACTCTTTACTCTACCACTTTGGCTGGTTTTGTAGATATTAGATAGGTAACCGTCAATATTCCACTCGCCCTTAAATGTAAGTAACAAACTTATTGCTCTAAATGCAACTTCGCTATTAGGGCTATTAACATAACTTTCTAACAAGTTAAGTGCTTCTTGCTTATATTTAACTATTAGTTTTTTGATTTCGCCAAGGAAGTTGTTTTTGCCGTCAACATAATTGTCGATAATAAACTTGATTGTTTTGGTTGTATCGGCTTCTAAGAAGTACTCTATGCCTTCTAAATTTTCGTTAAAGTTGCCATACTTGAACAAATCGTCTTGGGTAGAACGTATATAAATTTTTAAATATTCTTTAAGTGGTTCTTTATAATGAATACATAGTGAACTAGCATCTGATTTTAGTATTGCCATAAAGAACGGAAAGAACAAATCTTGTGGAACACTACAAAATTTTGTAATTTCTACAAATCTATCAAAATATCTTTCTTCAAGTGAATATTCTTTTGTAACACTTCTGTATTTGTAATTGCCAACATTTGGAACAAAGAATTTGTTTAAGAAAGCACAAAGTGGTTCGTAACTTGAAGTAGCTAGCAAAATTTCGACAAAGTTTTTTAGTACTAGTCTATAATCGTTAAGTTGGAATACAACTTGTGCAAAATCAGAAACTTTGTTTTGGCTAAGTGTGTTTGGTTTACAAACTTGTTTAAGTTGATTAAAAAGGTTTTGTTTGTCTCCTCTGTTATACACTATGAATTGTGTTAAATCAAAACTAAGACCACTATCTAGTTCTGGTGTAAAAATATCGTTTAAAACTTTTTCTAAATCGTTAATTGTTCTTAAAATAATCATAATCTTTTGAGCCTTTTATCCATTGTATAGTTTTTTCGTTTTTAGTATAGCATTATTTTTTTAAAAAAAACAAATAAAAATGACAAATTTTTTTATGG
>JAZRTN010000044.1:0-4504 GCA_045652045.1 Clostridia bacterium | reverse complement strand
CACATCACACGAGACTTGTTCTGAGTGTAAAGGCACAGGTAGGGTAAGATATACCCAAGACACAATCTTTGGCAGAGTAGTCAACGAAGGAGTCTGCAAAACTTGTAACGGTACAGGCAGAATAATTAAAGAAAAATGTAGTGAGTGTAACGGCAAAGGTATCAACAAAACAACAACCGAAATCAAAGTTAAAATTCCAGCAGGTATAGATAACGGTCAAGTTATAACAATGCGCAATCAAGGCCACGCATCAAGCAATGGTGGTGTTAACGGTGATCTTCAAATCGAAGTTTCAGTAACTCCACACGAGATGTTAAACCGTGATGGCTTTAACTTGTATATCGACCTACCAATTCCATTTACAACAGCATACCTAGGTGGCAAAGTAAACGTGCCAACACCAGATGGTATGTATGAACTAACTATCCCAGCATTAACCCAAGCCAACACAGTTTTCAAACTTAAAGGCAAAGGTATCAAAATGCTAAATAGAGAAGGCAAAGGCGATATAATTGTTACAGTTAGAATAGAAATGCCAAAGTCTAGCTCAAAACACGATAAAGAACTTATCGAAAAACTAGCCGAAACAATTTCTATCCAAAACTATCAAAAAACAAAAACTTATCAGGACAAACTAAAAAAGTTGTCAGATAATTAATGGGGAAGGAAGTGTGTTTTGACTTGGTCAAAATCCCTTAACACTTCTCTTATGGGGATACTCCCCACACAATATAAAATCCTAGAAAAAAGAAAACACAAAAAAGACATCTACTTAGCTGTCTTTTTTGCTTTAAAATGTGTTTTATGAGTTAAACTAAAATTATGAAAACAAAACCAATATTACAATTAATATTCAACATCTTAATATCATGCTCAGTTATTATAGGCCTAATCGCAATAGCGCTTAAAGAGAGAAATTTTCTTGAACAATTTTGGTATTTTACAATCCAATCAAATGTTTTTGTATTAATTATCAGTGTTTTTAGAATATTCGATGCTATCAAAATTATTCAAAACAAACCTTCAAAAGTTACCAATTCCAAAGCTTTTAAGCTAATACATCTTGTAGTAGCTTTCTATATAACCATTACATGCATAATCTATTGTTTTGTGTTGTTTCCTGTAATGCTAAATTCTAAGCAAACAACCCTTATCGGATTTTTTAATACACAAAACCTTTTGCATCATTTGGTTGTTCCAATTTTGGAAGTTGTTGATTGTTTTGTTTTATCTAAACCGGGCAAAGCACGCTTTATACAATCATTATACTTTTTATTATACCCAACATTGTATTTTACAGCAGTTAACCTAAGAGTAGTATTTGGTGGCAAAACTCTATTCGGAGGAAGTAGTTACTATCCTTATTTTTTCATCGACCCTAATCATAACAACCAAGGTTGGGGTATGGTAATTTTATTTTCTCTTTGTATGTTCGCTTTGATATGTATACTATCAATAGTGTATGTTGCAATTGATAAAGCTATCCTTCGTCGCCAAGAGAAAAAACTTCTTGCGACCCAAACGGATACTACTAAAACAGATTAAAAACTAACTAAGTTTTTAATTAAATAATATTGCTAAAAATTCAATATTTTGTTACTATATTGTTATGGAAAAAAGATTTTATATAAACGAACAAGATGTCAATGATAATTTAATAACAATTGCTGGTGAAGAACATAACCACCTAGCCAATGTATTAAGGCTTAAAATTGGGCAAAAAATAGAGTGTTTTTATGACAATAGTGATTTGTATGAGTGCGAACTTACAGAGATTACTAAGCAATATTCCAAAGCTTTTATATTAAACTCTTACCCAAATCCCTCAAACCCAAAAATCAAACTTACCTTGTTTCAAGGCTTACCTAAACTTGATAAGTTAGAACTAATTGTCCAAAAATGTTCAGAGCTTGGTGTTAGTGAAATTATACCTTTTACATCTCAACATACTATCGCGAAACCAAACGACAACAAACAAGAACGCCTTAACAAAATAAGCTTGTCTGCTAGTAAACAATGTGGTACAACCAGCATCTTAAAAGTACAAAAAACTATTACCTTTAAAGCAATGCTTGATGTTCTTAAAAACTATGATGTAGTTATTTTTGCTAACGAAAAAGAAAATTCAACACCTCTAAGCCAAGTACTAAGCAAAGCAAATAATGTAGCAATAGTAGTTGGTAGCGAGGGTGGTTTTAGTAGTCAAGAAATTGAAAGCTTATCTACGATTGCAAAATCAATTACCCTTGGCAAACGTATCTTACGTACAGAAACAGCTAGTATTGTTTTGTCAAGTTTAGTAATGTACACATTAGGAGAACTAAACTAATGAAAATAAGCTGTTTAAACCTAGGCTGTAAGGTCAATCAGTACGAAATTGACTCAATAATCAATAGCCTTCAATCAACCGAATATGAAGTAACTAACAAGCTAGAAAAAGCTGACATCTATATAGTAAACACCTGTGCAGTAACAAGCGAAGCCGAAAAAAAGAGTAGACAAATGATTGCTCGTATTCGCAAACTCAACGACAAAGCAAAAATCTATGTTATGGGCTGTGCTTCCGAGCATAATACCAAGCAATTTTTAGACCTAGACAATGTAGAGCTTGTAATAGGTACAGTTGGTAAAGGCCAAATGCCAAATATGTTAGATAAATCTGGTGACTTGTCAAAGCCACTTAACCTTGTGTACGAAGACGACTTGTTTACCAAAAATGTTAGAACTCGTGCATATCTAAAAATCCAAGACGGTTGCAACAACTTTTGTACCTATTGCCTTATTCCTTATGTAAGAGGGCGTAGTAGGTCAAGAGCGCTAAATAGTATAGTTAAAGAAGCAGAAAGCCTTGCAACAACCTGTGACGAAATAGTGCTTACAGGCATCAATATGTCTGACTATCGTATAGATGGTGAACTAGCTTTACCAACATTAATTAGAGCGTTAAAACATATACCTGCTCGTATCCGTATAAGCAGTCTAGAAGCAAACATTGTAACAGATGACTTTTTATCAAGCTTAAAAGAATTAAAAAACTTCTGTCCACACTTCCACCTATCTTTGCAAAGTGGTAGCGACAATGTTTTAAAAACAATGAATAGGCATTATACAACCCAAACTTATCTACAAAAAGTCCAATTAATTCGTCAATATTTTGATAACCCAGCCATCACAACCGATATAATAGTTGGCTTCCCGACCGAGACCGATCAAGACTTTTTAGACGAACTAGACTTTGTAAAACAAGTTAATTTTAGTGATGTACACTTCTTTGCTTATTCTAGGCGCCCAGGCACCGTTGCAGCCCGTTTTGAGCAGCTTAACGGAAAAGTAATCAAGCAAAGAGAATCTCGCCTTAAAGAGCTAGTTTTAGCTCAAAAACAAGCCTATATCAATTCTTGTCTAAACACAACACACCAAGTGCTGGTAGAGGAGTTGGTACAAGGAGAGTATACTGGCTTTACAAAAAATTATATAAGAGTATATCTTGATAGCAGTGATAATATAATTAACAAAGTGGTCCAAGTTAAATTAGTTGAACCATACAAGGATGGCGTTAAGGGAATTTTGTTATAAAATATATTTTTTTAAAAAGTAGTTGACAAAACTGTCTAAATGCGTATAATAAGCAATGTTAATTTTGTTTAAACAAGGGGGTGAATTTATGTCAACAGTTAAAGTAGCAGAAAACGAAAGTTTAGAAAGCGCCCTAAGAAGATTTAAACGTAAATGCCAAAAAGACGGTATTATAGGTGATCTTCGTAAGAAAGAAGCTTACGAAAAACCAAGTGTTAAACGTAAAAAGAAAGCAGAAGCTGCAAGAAAGCGTCGTAACAAGTAGTTTTTAAAAGAACATGTTTTGCATGTTCTTTTTTTTATTTGTCTACATAATATCTTTAAATTAAAGACTAAGTTTTATTTATAATTTTGTTATAAAATCTCACTTTTTAAATTATTAATTTGCTATCAACAAAATGTGACAAAATAAGTTTTTAACCACCAAAAACACCCTTGTTTGAAAACCCCCTTTTAATTGTAAATTACCCTAAATGCAACTATAATAAAAAAGCGTTTTATAAAGGTTAAAGCGTAGGAAAATTTTTTATAATTTGGGGGAAATACATTATGATTAATTCAAAACAAAGGGGAGGTTTGTCCGAACTTGCCCGTAGCGCAAAACAAAGATTGCTTAACAATAATTACTTAAAACCACATTGCAATGTAGTAACAATCTCAACAGAGGTGTCACTCAAAAAATACGCCCAATCGAAAAAGCCCATAATAGAGCAATCTTACAAACTTAACAAAGAGCAAAATACCTATGAAGAAAACTTATACAAAAAAGTCTGCGAAATTATTGAGGGTGGTAGAGATAACTTTAACCCTGTAAGCGAGCTTATTGATCGCAAATTCTTTTTAAGCTTAGAGCCTACACAAAAGCAACATTATCTAAATACATTAGGGGATAAATACAAACAACTTAAACAACGTTATTATAAAGAGC
>JAZRTN010000043.1:0-2955 GCA_045652045.1 Clostridia bacterium | reverse complement strand
TCAAACTTATCACTATCAAAATTTTCTACAAAAATGTTTTTTGCAAATGATATTATGTCTTGTTTTCTAAAATAACGGTTACATAAGTTAAAAGCTTTATTTAAAAGGTTATATACAACTGTTTGTTGGTAGTTTTGACTTGCGTCGACATAATAACTTAGATTAAATGCAGAAAATATCTTTTCGATTAAGTCTTTGTTGTTTTGTAAAGATGGTATAGCTACACAAATATCTTTGTATCTATAACCTTGTTTTGTAAGAGATATAATTTTTGTTGCAATTTGAGTTAACTCTTCTTGCAAAGACAAATGTTCATAAATCTCAATATTACTGCTATTAACCTTGTATGCGTGAGGCTTATAACTAAATAGGTTTTGCTCTAAATGTCTAAACTGCCCTACTGTTTTTGTATCACAATTATATATGGTAGGCTTGATGTTTAGTTTATTAGCAATACCCATTATGATATTGTACATATCATTTTGGTATATATGATTGTTGATTGTATCTGGGGCTTTGGTTACAGCTATATTTACAGATTTTGCACACAAAATAAGTTGTTCAACAATTTTGTATCCTTGCAAAGTCATACTATCAAAGTGAAATATGTATATGTTGCTATTCTTTATAAAGTCGCTAGACTTGATATGTTGTTCAAACTCATCAAACTTGTCTGAACTGTCTTTAAGACCTTGCAATTCAAGATACTTTTGGTACTCAGCATACACAAGTGCGATGTCGTTCATTTTTAGTTGCAAGTAGTCTGTTGGTTTTTCAAACACAATGCTTTCGGGTTGCACTCCACAGCTTTTAAGTTGGTTGATTGTATTGTATAAATCTTCCGAAAACCCTGCACTAAGCAAAGTTTTGTTAAAACATTTAAACTTAGGTTTATTATCTAATAAAATCTTTTTGATAATCATAACGCCAGTAGTTTTGTTTACATCACTAAAATCTGGCATTATTTTGCTTGCAAGGCGTGATAAAGTTAGTACATCTAAATCAAATGCACTTTTTATGCCAAGGCTATCAAAAATGTTTTTTTCTGTTGTAAGAGCATATTTGTCTGGTACAATAAAAATATTGTTTGTATTTCTGTTTGATTTTAGCACTTCAAACATATCTTTATCTTGCGCAAATAAAGTTGCTCCACAAAAAATATTTAACATATGCATAATTTCCTACAATAAGTTTAGCATTTTTAAAAAACATAGTAAAACATTTTTTAATAACATACACAGAGTTTAGTTTTTTGTGGGAACATTTTGTTTAAGAGTTTGGACTTGCTGGTTTAAGGTTTTGTTAATACTAAGTAGTTTATCTACCTCGTGCTCTTTTTGTTTTAATAAACTAAGGGCTTTTTGATAGTTGTAAGTTGCAAACTCACATTCCTTTTTAAGTTGTAAGTTGGCTTCTTTGAAGGCTTCCCTTTTAATCAACTTAACCAGCCCTAAAAATAATAAATTTATATCTTTGTCACTTAATTTGTTGGATAGCTTTTGTTTTTCTTTATCAAAAGACACAACGTTATTTATTTTTGTTTGAGTTTTGTGTCGATGAAATAAGTTTTGATATTTTTGCATTAAGGATATATCTTGGCAGGCAAGTGTTTTGCAACTTTGTCTTATGCTTATACCTTTGTTTAAATTGTTTTGTATATAATCTATTATTTTTGTTTTTTCGCAAGGCGAAATATTGTTATGCTGCTGCAATACAAAATCTGCGGCACTTATTCCTAGCCACTTTGCTCTAAGAGTATCGCTAGCTATATTGTTCAATTCAAAATAATAATAGTTTTTTACACTGTTAGGTTTGCGATTAAACTTGTTTGCGTGCAACACAAAAGCATAACTAAGTGGCTTATTGTTTTGTTTAATTTGTTTTACACAACTAAATAGTTGTTTTACTTCTTCGTCGTTCCAATTTTTTTGCATAATATTCTCCTGATAAAAGTTTTGACAGACAAACTCTTTGTTATTCATAAAATACACCAAAATAAATAAAATATAATAAGGAGCAATTATGTCAAAAACGATTTACATTAAAAGCATAGAACCTTGTCTTATTGAATACCAAAACAAGCAAGAAATCATAGAAAACACATATAGTTTTTTAAAACTAGATTGTGACAAAGCAATGTATTTAAAATACTATCCACTATCACACAAGACTAGCCTTCCTAAAATAATAAAACTAGACCCCAACAACATTGACAACAATCAATTTGATTGTGTAAAATATGGTAATTTTTATGAACTAACTATAAGGCCAACTCTATTGCAAAATATCAAATTTACCCAAACGGTAAAATCAACTTTTAATTTAAGCCCAATAACGGTGTTTTTGAGTGCTGGGGACAAATCTCTATTGACAATCACCCAAGACACAGTTGTGACTATTGAGGTTGATGGGTTTTTGAGCAACCTTCAAGCAAAGCAAATGGGCAAATTTTTTGTAATATACTGTGAGCGTTTTGACAGTACGCAAGTTATTGTGCTAAACAGCAACTTATCACAAGAGTTCAATTGCTGCCTTAAAGATTTTGAGATAAGTAGCGACCACCTAAAAGGTTACTATGAGTGCGACGACATTGCAAAACACGGTATTGTATACGACATAGAAGTTGGCGATAATTTATGCATACAAACAAGCACTGTATATTTGGAAGACAATCCACAACTAACAAGTTTAAATGAGATAACACCCTTTGCTTTTTTAGAAAGTATAAAGGTAAAAAACTACAAACTTGCACGCAATTATTTATCACCCGCTTTGTCTAATAGATTAGATAATTTGCATTTAGGAGAGTTTTTTGGGGATTTTTGTGAAATAAAACAAAACGTTTATGAAAAACTAGATTATCAAATAGCACTTATTTATAATGACAAAAAGCAAAAATTTGCAAAATTATTTCAGTTTGAAATAAAAAATAATAAGATAATTAACATTTTAACT
>JAZRTN010000042.1:0-17260 GCA_045652045.1 Clostridia bacterium | reverse complement strand
AAAGAAGGAAAATCAGACTAAGTTATTATTAAATGAGATAGAAGAGCTTAAAAAAGAAATCGAGATAAAAAAATTAAAACAAGAAGTAGATGTTTTAAGAAAAGAGTTGTCAGAATAAAATAAAGCACAGATTACACTGTGCTTTTTTATTTTGTATAATTAGATTGAATTTGTGTTTTGTTTGTGATAAAATATGTTTGTTAATTTAAGGAGTTAATTTATGAGCGAACAAACAAAAAATACTAAAAAAACTCAAAAGCAAACTGCAAAACCTAAACAACAAGAACAAAAACAAGTTTTTGGTGATGTTGTAGAAAACCACGAACTTGTCAAAAGGACTCTTATGGTAGCAGCGTATCCTGCTATGGTAAAACAAGAAGAAAGAGATGGTAAGACTATTTATAGTGGATTTTTACCAGGATTTGAGTTTTGTGAAGTAGAAGATATATATGAAATAGGCGAGTGTATGCAACAATTACAAGACCTTCTTGATGATGAAGTAGAAGAGTTGATTGTTTTTGAAAAGCAACTTCCTGACCTACCAAGCGACGAAGAGCTTATGCAAATGTACCCTGGCTATGACATAAGATTTTTGGATATAAATGTATATGCTTTGCCAGATGAAGAACTTGGTTGCAGTGGGGATTGCTCTTGCTGTGGACACCACTGTCACGAAGAAGAGTTTGACGAATGTGAAGACGAAGATTGTGATTGTCACCATCATCACGATTGCGATTGTGACGATGACTGTGATGATGATTGCGATTGTGGCTGTCATCACGAGCACGAATAATAAATAGTAAAAAATAAAAATACGCAAAAATTAATTTGCGTATTTTTTTATTTAACATATTTTTAATTATTTTTTGTTGTAATCAAAGTTTGTAGCAAGGTTATATTTGTCACCATTTAGGTAGTTAACCAAGTTGCCTTTTGATACAAAGAAGTTGTTTAAAGCTTGTGGCAAGTCTTGTTCTTTTACCCAATACAAACCGTCACACTTGTTTGGCTCTTTGTTTTCAGGCTCTCCATCAAACTTAGTTACTACAAAACCATGGTGATCAAAGTGAACGCCAGGCGCTGCGATACATTGGAAAAAGTTGTTCCAAATTAAATCGCTTGGGTTTACTGTAATACCAATTTCTTCATATAGTTCGCGAGCAAGAGTTTGTTCCATAGTCTCACCAATAGCTTGTGTACCACCGATAAGACCTAGCTGGCCACCACCAGACTTGTGTTTTGCTCTCATTCCAAATAAAAATTCTTTTTCGCCGTTTTCGTTTGTTCTGATAATAATTGCATTTACTGCAATTGGACGTTCATCAGCAGTTTTGCTTGTTACATTAAGATTTTTTTGTACTCCGTAGTCCATAATAAATCCCCCTTAATAACTTTATTATAACATTTTTTTAGTAAAATTCAAAATATTTACATAAAACCACATATTAATGATGTTGCATAGCCAACAGACAAGCCTACTGCAAATAGCACGCCAAGTATAGCAAAGTTTTCTTTAATAGACTTGTTGTTTTTAAATAATACAAATAGTCCTAGGCCTGCGTTTACGATAAGTCCTGCTACACAAGCGCCAAAACCTATGCCGCCACTTATATACAGGTTAGAAACAATAACTGACGATGCACAGTTTGGTATAAGTCCAATAAGTGCAGCAAACAGTGGGGCAAAGTACTTACTTGCTTTTAAAAATGCTTCAATTTTATCTTCGCCAACATAGTAAATTAATATTTCAAAGATAAAGCTTACTACAAATATATAGGCATAAACTTTTAGTGTGTGAATAAGTGGGTGTAATAGATATTTTTTCCAAACATTGCCTTTTTTGTTTTCGATATCGTGGTCGCAACAGCCTTTGTGTGGGGCTGATGGGGTATCGCACTCTACAAGATGTTCGTGAGTGTGTTTTTTTGATTTTTGATAAATCCAGTCAACTAAATAACCAATTGATATACCAAACACAATCTTTATTGCAAGTAGTGGTAATACCATTAGTATTTTATCTGGTTTTGAAAGTAGTATTGGTAGAGCTTCGTCACTTGTTGCAATAAACACGGCAATCAAAGTGCCCATTGTCAGGTGTCTTTTTGAGAACAAGTCGGTTGCTACTACGCTAAACCCACATTGTGGTATTAATCCAAAAAGTGTACCAAATACAGGCGACCATTTTTTAGTTTTTTGTAATTTTTGAGCTAGATGATCTTCTACTAACTCTATAATAATATAGCAAACAAATATTACTATTAGAGTTATATAGGTGTCTTTAA
This sequence comes from Clostridia bacterium, assembly GCA_045652045.1. GTDB lineage: Bacteria > Bacillota > Clostridia > Christensenellales > UBA1242 > CAKVLS01. Next base: position 14,978 of record JAZRTN010000042.1, on the reverse strand, counting down.
GCGTGTGTAATAATGCATGCCACATAATTATCTTCCTTTTAACGCTATTTATAATACTTTATTTTGCCTAAAAGTCAAGAATTTTGGGTTTAGTTATATCAAAATACGGCTTAATTTAAAGATTATGTTGTTAAAATATTTCGATTTATGTTACAATTAGTAGTATTTAGGAGAATATGATGAAAAAACTTGTATGCGACCTTGATGATGTAATTTGTGACAATAAAATCATAGATTTATTTAACCAATATGTTGGTACAAACTATACTTTTGATGAAATGCCAGAAGGTTATGATTTTGCACCAATTTTAAACAATCCGCAAAAAGAAAGAGAAGTAAGTGAATTTTTAATCAACCAAAACTTTTATAAAGACGCAACCCTAAAACCAGATTGTTTTAGAGTTTTAAAGAGACTTCAAGAAGAGTTTGGTTATGATATTCATATATGTTCTGCTTGTCTTATGAAAGGTTGCGAAGATATCTCAGGCATTATTTTTAAACAAAAATACGACTTTATTACAAAGCAACTACCTTTTGTAAAACCCCACAATATCATTTTTACTAATAGCAAAGATAGGGTTTTTGGGGACGTCATAATTGATGACAGAATTTCTAACCTAAACGGACAATTTACAACAAAACTTTTGTTTGATTGCTGGTATAATAGAGATGTGGAAATTAAAGACAACAGTATTATCAGGGTTAAATCTTGGCTTGATATAGAAAATATTTTAACAAGTAAATAATTTTAGAGGAAACAAAGCAAATTTTTTATGAAAATTAACGGTGTAGTAGAAGATATAATTTATAAAAATATCGCCAATGGCTATACTGTCCTTAATATTGATAAGGACGGTATTTTAGTCACATGCGTTGGTAAAACTGCTTCACTTAACGAAGGCGAATTTGTTGAACTTACTGGCGACTACTCAAAAAACGGTAAATACGGCGAACAATTTGCTTTTACAGACATAAAAATAAGCGCCCCTAATAGTTTAGAAGGTATAGTAAGATATCTTTCTAGTGGTCTTATTAAGGGCATTGGTCCAGTCACAGCGCAAAGCATTGTAGACAAGTTTAAAAAAGATACACTTTCAATTATTGAGTTTAACCCAGAGCGCCTTAGCGAAGTTAAGGGTGTCAGTGCATCAAAAGCTATTAGTATTGGAGAGAGTTTTAACCAAATCAAAAATATGCAACGAGCAGTGATGTTTTTGCAAGACTATTCTATTACAACCAACATGGCTGTAAAAATTTACAACACATATCTAGACAAAACAGTAGATATAGTTTCTCAAAACCCATACAAGCTTATCGAAGATGTTGATGGTATAGGCTTTGTTACTGCCGACAAGATTGCTAATAATATGGGTATAGACCCTAATAGTGAGTTTAGGGTAAGAGCAGGTATACTGCACGTGTTAAAAGAGAGTTGTGACAAAGGTGGTAACACCTACCTTCCACAACAAGAGCTATACGACAATGTTAATAGACTTTTGCAAATAGACTCAAAGTTTGACATTTTGTTTGATAGTGCAATTGAAGGTTTGGTTATTGATTCAGTTATCAAAACTTTCCAATCAAAAGATGTGCCTATTGTTATGCTTGCTAGATATTACAGTATGGAGCAAAGCATTGCAAAAAAAATATCAATGCTAACCTTAACCCAAGAAGAACAATCAGTTAATATTGACCAAGAAATTGCAGAGTATGAGCGTATTAACAAAATAGCTTTACACTCAGACCAAAAACAAGCCGTAAAAATGGCTGTTAGCGAACAAATCAGCGTTATAACTGGTGGGCCTGGTACAGGTAAAACGACAATTGTAAAATGCATTTTAAAAATACTAAAACAACAAAACAATCGCATATATCTACTTGCACCAACAGGTAGGGCTGCAAAAAGACTTGCACAGTCTTGCGATTACAAAGCAAGTACAATACATAGAGCATTAGAAGTTAACTTTAAAGATGACGAAAAAAACTTCTTTACCTATAACGAACGCAACAAACTACCAGCAGATGTTGTTATTGTAGATGAGATGTCAATGGTTGATGTGCCTTTGATGTATTACTTATTGAAAGCACTTTCTAACAGTTGTAAAATTATTTTAGTAGGCGATAAAGACCAGTTGCCAAGTGTTGGTGCTGGTAACGTTTTGCACGATATATTAAAAAGCAAGGTTGTGCCAACAGTTATGCTTACACAAATTTATCGTCAAGACGAAAATAGCTTAATTGTTACAAATGCACACTTAATTAACCAAGGCAAAATGCCAGTTTTAAATAATAAAAGCAAAGACTTCTTTTATGAAGAAAGAAGAGACAGTTTAGATATGCTAAACACCATTGTAGATTTGGTTGTAAATAGATTGCCTAAATTTACAAGTCTTGACCCTATTCAAATACAAGTTTTGGCGCCTATGAAGTCAGGTGTTAGTGGAGTTAATAGATTAAACAAAGAACTTCAAGAACGCATCAATCCACCAAGCCTTAGAAAAAACGAAATTTCTCTTGAAACCAATGTTTTTAGAGAAGGCGACAAAGTTATGCAAACTTGCAACAATTACGACAGAACTTGGGTAAAAGATGTAGATGGTATATATGAAGAAGGCAAAGGCGTTTTTAACGGTGATATGGGATTTATAACACGTATAGACTTTCAAACAGGCGAAACAACAGTTTTGTTTGATGATGATAGAGTAAGCGTCTACCCACGTAACGAAATAACCGACTTGCAAATTTGTTACGCAACTACTATACATAAAAGCCAAGGCAGTGAGTTTGATGTAGTAGTTATGCCTCTTATGTCAGGGTCTAGCCAAATAATAACTAGAAACCTTTTATATACAGCAGTTACCCGTGCAAAAACAATGGTAGTGCTTGTTGGCGAAAAGAAAAATATAAGTCGTATGATTTACAACAACTACATAGCCAACAGATACAGTATGCTAAGCGAGTTTATTTTGCAGAACAAAAAGAAGGCAGACGTTTTATATAATTAGTATGAAAAATATTTTTAGTAAAGTTTTTAATATTATATCGCCACAAGGCATTAAGTGTATTGTGTGTGATGATGAACTTAACAAAACAACCTCTCACTGTGTATGTGACAAATGTTTTGATAAGTTGCCGTTTATTGCCAAGTCTTGTACAAAATGTGGCGCAGAGATTTATAGCAAAAGCAGTCTTTGCATAGAGTGTAAAGACCAACAAAGATATTTTGAGAAGGCAATTAGTGTATTTAATTTTGAAGATAAAATAGCTAGTTTAATTTACAGATTTAAATATGGCAACCAAACATACCTTGCAAAATACTTAGCAGACTTTATGTTTAATAAAGTTGTAGAGCAAAACCTTGATTTTGATATTATAGTGCCAGTACCACTAAGCGACAAAAGATTAAAGCTTCGCACTTTTAATCAAGCAGAGCTTTTGGCGGCGGCTTTGGCTGAGCGTTTTGGTAAACCTCTTGTTTGTGACGCAATAGTTAGAGATAGAGACACCTTAACTCAAACACATTTGTCTAAGTTAGAGCGACACCAAAACCTTAATAATGCTTTTAAGGTAATTAACAAAAAGTTAATTAAAGGCAAAAAGATTTTGCTTGTAGATGATGTGTTTACCACAGGTACAACATCTGACGAAATTAGCAAAACTTTGCTAAATGCTTCGAGCAATAGTGTTTACGTAATTACTTTTGCTCACGCCGTTAATAAAAAAGAAAAGGGTAATTAGCATTTTTTAATGTAAAAAAATAAATAAATTTGTTAAAATTTTAAATAAAACTAAATTGCATTGCAAAAATTACAGTTTTGTAGTAGAATACACTTGTAATTAGGAGATTAATTAATGGGCTTATTTTCAATATTTGGTTCAGAAAACAAACGCAATATTAAGCAATTAGAAAAAATTGCTGCAAAAGTTGAAGCATTAGAACCAGTTTATTCAAAAATGAAAGATTTGGAGTTAGTAAAAACTACCAAAAAACTGAAAGATAGATTAAAAAATGGCGAAACGCTAAACGACATTTTGCCAGATGCTTATGCTCTTGTTAGAGAAGCAAGCTGGCGCGTTCTTGGTATGAAGCACTTCCACGTTCAAATTTTAGGTGGTATTGCGTTGCACCAAGGTCGTATCGCAGAAATGAGAACAGGTGAAGGTAAAACTCTTGTTGCGACCCTTCCTACTTTCCTTAACGCATTGTCAGGCAAAGGTGTTCACGTTGTTACTGTCAACGAATATCTTGCAAAACGTGACGCAGAGTGGATGGGTAAGGTGCATAGATTTTTAGGCCTTACTGTTGGTGTTTCACTTAGCAATATGGACGACAACGCCAAGCGTGAAGCTTATGCTTGTGATATTACATATTGTACCAATAATGAACTTGGCTTTGATTACCTAAGAGACAATATGGTTCAAGAAAAGGCACAAAAAGTTCAACGTGGTCACAACTTTGCTATTGTCGACGAGGTCGATAGTATTTTGATAGACGAGGCAAGAACTCCACTTATTATTAGTGGTAGAGGTATGAAGTCTAGCGAAACTTATTATCAAGCGCAACGTTTTGTTAAAAATCTTAAACAAGAAGAAGACTTCGAAATTGACGAAAAACTAAAAGCAATTACCCTTACTGAACAAGGTATCAATAAAGCAGAAAGACATTTTAAAATAGAAAGTCTTTCTGATATCAATCACCTAGAACTTAACCATCACATAAACAACGCACTTAGAGCTAACTTTATAATGAAGAGAGATAACAACTATATCGTTAAAGATGGCGAGATTGTTATTGTCGATGAATTTACAGGCCGTTTGATGCCAGGTAGAAGATATAGTGAAGGTTTGCATCAAGCAATCGAAGCAAAAGAAGGCGTAAAAATCAAGGACGAAAACAAAACCCTTGCAACCATTACCTTCCAAAACTATTTTAGACTATACAAAAAACTTAGTGGTATGACTGGTACTGCAAAAACCGAAGAGAGCGAGTTTAATGGTATCTACAAATTAGACGTTGTAGTTATCCCAACAAACCTTCCTGTTGCCCGTGTTGATGCACCAGACATTATCTATACAACACACGCAGGCAAAATTAGAGCCGTTGTAGAAGAAATCAAAAAAGCCCACGAAACAGGTAGACCAATACTAGTTGGTACAACCACAGTTGAGGGCAGTGAAGAAATAAGTGATGCATTGCATAAAGAAAAAGTAAAACACGTAGTCTTAAACGCAAAAAATCACGAACAAGAATCTGAAATCGTAGCACAAGCCGGAAGACTTGGTGCAGTTACTATCGCAACCAACATGGCTGGTCGTGGTACCGACATTTTGCTTGGTGGCAACGCTGAGTATCTAGCTAAAAAAGCCCTTAGAGAAAAAGGTCACACAGATGCAGAACTTAACCTTGCTACAAGTTATTCTTCAAGCCTAAGCGAAGAAATGAAAGCTCTTAAAGAAGAATATAACAAGCTATATAAAGAGCTTAAAGAAGGCACAGACAAAGAAAAACAAGAAGTAAGAGATTTAGGTGGTTTATATATTATCGGTACAGAACGTCACGAAAGCCGCCGTATCGACAACCAGTTGCGTGGTAGAGCAGGACGTCAAGGCGACCCAGGTTCTAGCGTATTCTACCTATCAATGGAAGATGACTTAGTAAGACGTTTTGGTGGGGACAGAATTAAAAGTATCGCAAGATTCTTCAAAGTTGATGATGATGTTCCTTTCCAATTAAGAATACTTTCAAAATGTATCGAAGAAGCTCAACGTAAAATCGAAGCTCACAACTATGCAAACCGTAAGTTTGTCTTAGAATATGACGATGTTATGAATAAGCAACGTGAAATCATCTATAACGAACGTAACAAAGTTTTAGATGGTGAAAATATCCACGGCGAAATCAAAGATATGTTCCCAGACGTTGTAAGTCGTATTGTATATGGTTGTCTTGATGATGATAAACCTTACTTTGAATGGAATTTAGAAGATATCAACACAGCCCTAGAAGACCGTCTATTCGATAAGGGTTCAAATATTGTCGACGAAGCTTTTGTAGAAGACTGTGATGTTAAAGAAGTATACGAAAAAGTCCTTAAACTAGTTTTAGATAAGTATGAATCAATCAATGCTGATGCAGACAAATATGGTAGAGACTTTGCTAAGTTCGAAAGATATTTCTTGCTTAGAGTAGTTGACGTGTTATGGATGGATCATATTGATGCTATGAACATTCTTAAAAACGAAATTGGTGCTCTTGCATATGGCCAAAAAGACCCACTTGTTGCATATAAGAGAGAAGGTTTTGATATGTTTGACAAAATGGTTGAACGTATCAGAGAAGATACTTGTACATTCTTAATTAATGTAAAAGTAGAAGCTCCACCAGAAATGAAAACAGCTCAAAAAGTAGAAACAAACACAAACGAAACAAAATTTGTCCAAGCAAAAAGTGAAAAAACTGCCGGAAGAAATGATATGTGTCCTTGTGGTAGTGGCAGAAAATATAAACATTGCTGTGGCAAAAAATAGTTTTTAGGTGACAAAATGATTATTGATGAACAAGTTTTTAAGTTTAACGAACTAAAACAAAAAGTCCAATATTTAAAGGAGTGTCTTTGACCCAGAGACACTTCTTATTTGTATGGAGCAAATAAAAACCCAACAGGAAGACCCAAATTTTTGGAACGACCCACAAAACGCTCAATCAGTTGGTAAAAAACAAAAATCAATCCAAACAAAACTAGACACAATTAAACAAGTCGAAAGTTTAGTTGAAGAAGTTAACTTTTTAATAGAACTAAACGAATTAGAAAGTTCGCAAGAGGTTATAGACAATCTTAACGCAAGTCTTGCAAATCTTGAACAAACTATTGAGCAGGCAACAATTGAAACGCTATTAAAAGATAAATATGATGATAACAATGCCATTTTAACCCTTCACGCAGGCGCTGGTGGCACAGAAGCGCAAGATTGGGTAGAAATGCTATATAGAATGTATAGCCGTTTTTGCGAAAGAGAAGGCTACCAAATCAAGGTGTTAGACTATCTTCCGGGCGACGATGCTGGGGTAAAAAGCGTGTCGTTTTTAGTAAGTGGAGATAAGGCATATGGTTATTTAAAAGCCGAAAAGGGTGTGCATAGACTTGTTAGAATTTCGCCGTTTGATGCAAATAGCAGAAGACACACAAGTTTTGCAAGCCTTGATGTTATGCCAGAAATTGATGATGAAATTGATATTAAAATCAATCCAGAAGATTTAAAAGTGGATACATATAGGTCGTCTGGTGCTGGTGGGCAACACGTTAACAAAACAGAGTCTGCAATACGTATAACTCACTTGCCAACAGGTATAGTAGTTGCGTGCCAGTCAGAAAGGTCTCAAATACAAAACAGAGAAACAGCTATGAGTATGTTAAAAAGCAAACTCATATCAAAAGCCGAAGAAGAGCGTAGCCAGACATTGTCTAACGTTCAGGGCGAGCTTAAAAAGATTGAGTGGGGTAGCCAAATACGTTCTTATGTATTTTGCCCATACACCTTAGTTAAAGACCACAGAACCAATTTTGAAAACTCAAATGTTGATGCGGTAATGGACGGCGACATTAAACCATTTATATTAGATTATTTAAAAAAGTCACAAAGTTAGTGGCTTTTTTATTTGTTAAAACGCCCCTAAAATGTTATGCTAGTGTTAGGAGAAAAATAATGATTGGAGCGATTATAGGCGATATAGCGGGCTCAAAATACGAGTTTTGCAACATAAATCACACAAACTTTGACCTTTTAGACAAAGATTGTTGTTTTACAGACGATACAGTGTGCACTCTTGCTATTGCAAAGGCCATCTTAGATTGCCAAGGAGATTATATCAATCTTCAACAAAAATCAATCTTAGCTTTAAAAGAAGTTTGTAACAACCACTTAGATGCAGGTTATGGCGAAAAGTTTAAAAAATGGCTGAAAGATAGCGAAGCACAGCCTTATCATAGTTTCGGCAACGGCGCTGGTATGAGAATAAGCCCTATATGTTTTGTTGCTCAAAACATTGACCAACTAAAACAGCTTAGTTATCAAGTAACAAGCATCACACACAACGACCCATCTGCTATTAAGGGTGCTGAGGCTGTTAGCATTTGTGTTTTTATGGCGCATAAAGGTTTTAGTAAAACAGAAATAAAAAAGTATATTCAAGAAAATTATTACGACTTGAATTTTGATATAGACAATTTAAGACAAAATTATACTTTTGATGTTTCTTGTGAGGGTAGTATTCCACAGGCAATATTTTGCTTTTTAGAGTCAAAATCTTTTACAGATGCCATAAAACTTGCAATTTCAATCGGTGGAGATAGCGACACAATTGCATGTATTGCGGGGGCAATTGCACAAGGTTATTACAGTGTTCCAAAAATTTTAGAGTCACAAGCGTTAAGTTTTTTAACACCAGATTTACTAGAAATTTATAATAATTTCACGCAAAAATTCAAAAAAATATGGTAAAAGCACTATTTTTAGTGCTTTTTTTGCATTTATTACCCCTTGAAAAAACTTTTTTATTTGTTATACTAAAAATGTAATTAATTATTAAGGGAAAATAATGCAACAAGACGTATTAAGAAATCAATATATCCAATATCTTAATAATGTTTGCAAGGACGAAACTCTACGAGTACACGCCTTGTCTTTTTTTGATGACTTGGGCGAGTTTTATAGTGGGGTAGATTTTACCAGAGATGATTTTTCAAAAATGTTAATCAACGGGGTTTATGTCGAGCAAGATGTGTGCAAAGCTTTGTTTGCTGATGCTACCACTCGTTCAGCACAAGAAATTTTCTTTTATCTAATAACAAATAATGTTTCAACAATTGGGTTTAAAGAACCAAAAGTTGTTATGGAAGAATATAACACAGGCTATTACAACCCAACTTCAAAAGAAGTTGGCATTGTAAAAAAGACCCCACAAGACATAGGAGCAACTAACAACCACGAACAAGTGTCTTTTGCGCAACCTGCCTACAATAACAGTGTCAATATATTAATAGATGATATATATAAAAGTGCTGTTTATCACGAACTTGGACATATTTTTGAGACTGTTACTTTTTGTGATAGACAATATGTAAAAGTTGGCACAACTCAAAAGTTTTTAGTTAATGGTAGTGAAGGCTGGTTGAGATTAGAAGCAGACTATGTTGACCGTACTTCATATATTAGAGCATATAATCAAACATTTTGTATGCCACAGGCACAAGCGATTTTTCTTAACCTAAAACGCAAAGGTGCTTTAAGCTTAGCAGAAACAATCAATCAAGTATTTTCTGCCAAATTAAATGATGAATTTGCTATTGAACCAAGAGACAATACAAGTTTTATGTTTGTATGCAAAAAAGAACTTGTAGGAAATTGTTCTTACAATACAAATTATGACGTATATAGTTGGCTGTCTTTGGCCGTGCCTGAACTTTTAGATAAAAAGTCAAGATTTAACTATGCTCAAATTATAAAAAAGATTAACGCTCTACCTATTTCTCAAACAACCTTGCAACAACTACCTACATACGATTCAAAAAAGACTATATATGATAATTTTTGTGCAAATCTTGGCATGTGTGAGAGTAGTATGGACAAGGCAACAAGAGAACTTGCAAAAATGTCTGTAAAAACAGCAATTCTAGAAGCTGTCACTCATCAAATGGTTACAAGTATGTATGACCCAAGCGTTACAAAAGACAAAGAGTATTTTGCATCCATTAACCACGCTTTAAGACAAATAGATGACTTTATAGAATATCCAAAAAAGCGAATAGCTTTTAATAATCTTGGTTTAACAATCGCTGCTACTGATATTTTGAGTGTAGGGGAACTTGCGCGAATAGGCGACCATAAGAGCCTATATCTATATGCTAACCTTATAGCCAACGTTAGAAATTGTGTCGAACAAAGCGATATTGTAGACCTTTACCCAACAATGACAGTTTTAGTAGAACAAGATGAGTGTAAAGATAGGTTAGAACTTCTTGCTTCAACAGATAAAGAAGCTGCTTTAACAAAAGCAAAAACTTCGCCGTCGCAAACTACACAACTAAAAACAGCTACCAAGCCAAAAGAGCAGTAGCCAAAAACTCACTATTGACTTGTGCTTCAAATTTGATATAATAGAAGTATTAGAAAGGAAGTAAAAAATATGGAATTTTTTGGAATAATTTTGCTTGCCTATGTGGTAGCGTTTTGTTTAAGAATTGTTTAAAATATATAGAACTTGATTTATTCAAGTTCTTTTTTTATTATTTTTTAAATATCACAAAAAACACCCCCAAATTTGTAGTAAACAAAAAAAATTTTTAGTATAATCAAATCATAGGAGAAAAAATATGGATTACCTTCAAACATACAACTTTTGGAAACAAAACGTTAAAGATAAACAACTATCTTTACAATTAGAAAAAATGTCACAAGACCATAAGGCCATAGAAAACGCTTTTTATAAAGATTTAGAGTTTGGCACAGCAGGTCTTAGAGGTATAATAGGTGTAGGTACAAACTGTCTTAATATTTACACTATTATGCGTACTACAATGGGTGTTGCAAAATATATGCAAAACCACAATATGCAAAAAGTAGCCATCTGTTACGATAGCCGTATCAAGTCTAAACTATTTGCAAGAGTAACAAGCAATGTGTTAAATAGTTGTGGTATAAAAACATATTTGTCTAACGACTGTGCTCCAACACCATTTTGTTCTTATATGGTAAGGTATTATGGCTGCGCTTTGGGTATTATGATTACAGCAAGTCACAACCCAAAAATGTATAATGGTTATAAAGTATATAGTCACGATGGCACACAATTATTAGAAGAACCTTCTTATGAGATTTCTAATATTGTAAATAGCATTAATCCATTTGAAATCAAAACACGAAGCTTTAATTATTATGTAAAAAAAGGTTTAGTTGAATATACAGATGATGGCATAATTGCAGCATATCTAAAAGACGTTCAAAGTCAAAGCCTAAACAAAATTCAACCACTAAAAGTAGTTTACACTCCACTTAATGGTGCTGGTTATAGCTTAGTTCCAAAAAACTTATCTCAATTAGGACTAGACGTAATTGTTGCAAAAGAGCAAGGTTATCCTAATGGCAACTTTACAACTTGTCCAAAACCAAACCCAGAAAAACCGGAAGCGTATACAATTGCAAAAAAATATGGTGAACCAATAAAGGCAGACCTGTTGCTTGCGACAGACCCAGACTGTGATAGGGTGGGTGCAGCAGTTTTGCACAATGGCGAGTATGTGCTTTTAACAGGTAACGAGATGGGTGCGCTTTTGTGTGATTATGTATTGTCTAATCTTCATAGACAAGGTAAATTAACCCCAGAGCATATGATAGTTAAATCAATAGTTACAACTTCACTTGCTAGCCAAATTGCCCAAAACTATGGTGTAAAATGTGAAAATGTTTTGACAGGTTTTAAATATATTGGCAACCTTGTCTATAAGCTAGAACAACAAAACAAAGGCAAAAACTTTATACTTGGTTTTGAAGAAAGTTATGGTTATTTGGTAGGTGATTATGTAAGAGACAAAGATGCAGTGCTTGCTTCGATGTTGATATGCGAAATGGCTTCTGTTTACAAGTCACAATCAGTAACATTAATAGACAAATTAAACGAGTTGTTTGAAAAGTATGGTTACTATAAACATATCAATGTTACATATGAATTTGCTGGTGCAGATGGCAACAAAAAAATGAAACAACTTTTGTCAGATTTAAGAAAAACTCCATTTGTTAAAGTGGCTAATTTAGATGTGGTAAGCTATCTTGATTATCAACAACAAGACAAGTATGATTTGCCAAAAGCAGATGTGTTAGAGTATAACTTGTCAAATGGTGGCAGTTTAATTATTAGACCTTCTGGCACTGAGCCATTAATTAAAGCTTATATCACAACCAACAGAACCCCAGAATTAAACGAACTTGATATACAAAATATCAAACAATTTTTATCACAATATTTTAAATAATTTATAAGGGTAGAGCAATCTATCCTTATTTTTTTATTGATGATATTTTTTATTTAAAAAAACCGACCACATATTCAGTTTTGTTTAAAATGTCAAAAAATGCCTAAAATACGTGTATTCGGGCACTATTTTTTAATAAAACCAGTCGGTCGGAAAGCGTTTTTGGTGCAAATTTAAATTCAACAAACAAAAAATAAAAATAATTTTTACATTAATTTTTATTTTTTATCACTTAAAAATTCCCCGAATACATAGTCGAAAATATTAAAATAAAATCAAAAAATTGCACTTGTTTTTAACTAAAATGTTAGATTAAACCAGATACTAATTGGTAAATATGATTAAAAAACAAAAAAATTTTGTTTTACTTTGTTTGCCAAATAATATTTGTGATAGTATAATATAATCACTTAGTATATATATTATTTATCATAAAAGGAGTTCTAATGGGCGCTATTGGTGATAATATTAAGTTTTTGAGAGAACATCACAAATTCTCTCCGGCCGCTGTCGCAAAAAAACTTAGTATCAATGTTCAAGATTACAACGCTTGGGAAAACGGCTTGTTGTTGCCAACAATTGACAAAGTTATGTCTTTGTGTGCAATCTACAAAGTTAAAAGCCCAACAGATTTATTTTCAGATAGTTTCATTCAAAGATACAACGCAAAAGAAGTTAAGTCTTTAAGAGAAGCTGCTATCAAAAAAGCTCAAGACGAAGCAAACTTCAACGGAGAAACAGATGCAAAATTAAACTTTGTTATTCCTAATGGTTCATATTATAACAAGCCATTATTTTTTGGAATTTCAATTGCCTTATGTTTTGTATTGCTACTTGGATTTTTCCTTCCATGTTTTTCGGTTGGTGGAAAAAGTTACTTAGGTTATGTTAGCTTTAAGTATGATCTAGTTTCTAGCATATTGATTTATGTGTCTACTGTATTAACTTTGTTATTTGCAATTGTAGCTTTGCGCTTTAACTATAAGGTAGTTTATCATAATGAGTTTTTCCCAAAAGAAATGGCTACAAAAATGAAAGTAACATATCTATTGTTCTCATTTCTTATTATGGGCTTAAACGGCGCTTTGTTTGTTTTAAACTCTAAAAACTACGATGTAGGTATTGCCGTACAAGTTGCTGTTGCAATTTGCTTGTTTATTTCAAGTATGTTTGCTTTAACAACTATTAAAGCTTCTAAGCCAGACTCAATCACATACTCTTATGTTATGAAGTTTTCAAAATATAAGATTAAAACTGACGCTCCAAAAAGAGCTATTAAAGGTTTTGCCGTAACAGGTATCATTTTTGCTTTGTTAGGTGCAGCATATGTAGCCCTTGAAATTTTAATGAAGGGTGGCATACTTGGTCTTGTCGGAGTTAAGAAAGGTATTGTATACAATATTCTTAATGCTATACCAACCACATTTAATGCAATCAATACCTCAATAGGCGTTATTGTTGCTATGGGTGTTAGTTTTGCAATATTTGTATATTTGCAATTTGCTGACATTATGGTTTGTGGCACTATCAAAAAGCAATACGAAAATGGCCTTGTAAAATCAGAAGACGCCCACTCTGTAAAAAAGATATTAGTAATCAACTTGATTTTAGGAATAATAAGTTATGTAGTTATGTTTGCAACAGTTCTTATCGGACTTGTTTCAAGTGCAGACGCAAGGCTTCTTGCAGCAAAGAACTACTTATTACCAATTCTTACACTAATAAGTGTGTTTATCGTAATTAGATTGTCACTTTATATCAAAGCATACTTTACATATAGAGGAGCCGAAACTGTTGAAGTTACTGGATTTAGCGAAGTTCAACTAGACGAGCGTAAGCACAAAAAATCTAAAAAATCATCAGATTCAGAGCCTAAACAAGATAAACCTGCTGAAAAGAAAGATAAACCAAAGAAAAAATCTAAAAAAGGTGGAGAAGACGAGAGTGGTAGCGAACAGCAACCAGAACCTCAACCACTAGAAAACGCAGCTAAACCTAGCGTTCAACCAGCGCCTAGTCAATCAACACCACCACCAGCCCCTGCTACTGCACCGCAGCCAGCAGCGAACACTACTTCTGACAATAAAGGAGGTAATGCATAATGGCTAAAAAAGAAAAACAACCAAAACAACAAAAGCCTTTAACTCCTAAACAACAAGCAAAACAAGAAAAAAGAGAAAAGGCGCTTCAAAAACAAAGACAAAGAAAAATAATTATCTTAGATAACTTTAACAAAAAAATTCTTAATGTGGTTTTGGCTGTATTGATTATTTCAATATTAGCGCCACTTATTGTATTTAGCTTTTTTGCTCCAACCAAGCTTGTTACGGTTGATAACAAAAAAGGTGTTTCGTTCTATGCAAAATACTCAGATGGCAAAGTAAATAGCCTAACATATACCTACAAACAAGCAGACGATACAATCACAAAAGATTATTTATTCAAAAATAATGCCGTTTACAAAAGAGTAGAAACCACAAAAACATCAACTACAACAACAGTTATAGTTATTAGAAAGCTTAGTATGTTAGATAAAGATTATATCAAAGCTAACATATCAGGCCTATCAGAAGCCACAGATGCGCAAATTAAAGACTATTTATCAACATCAACAGACTATATTAAAATTGTCAACACAAAAACAGCAGAAGATTTTGTTGTGGCAAGTCAAACTATCACAACTCAAACTGAGTTAGAAGTAGACGGAGTGTCTTATAAAGATGTTTACACAAAATTAGGTTTTAGTGGAACAGTAGTAGCTTCTCAGGCAGAATATAGTTATCATATGCTAGGTATTGGTTATGATTATACTAATTATGTATTAACTGACGACCTAGACAATGTCCTTACTTTTGCAGGAACATATGTAGAAAGCTTAAAAGTTGGTTCAACAACATATGACTTTACAATTAACAAAGTGTCTTTTGAAGAATATGGTTTAAAAAATATCTA
>JAZRTN010000041.1:0-1482 GCA_045652045.1 Clostridia bacterium | reverse complement strand
TAGGAGATCAAAAAAAACAACTTACCAAAATGATAAGTTGTTTTTTAATTATTTAATTAAACTTGTGTTGGGTCTTCTTGCTTTGAACCATTTGGATTTTCGATAACAGGATCAACTACTGGTTGAGTAGGTTTTTCGTGTGTAATAGGTTCTTGATCAATTTCTGGATTAGCAATTGTGTCTTGTGTAGGAATTGTATATTGTTCTGCAATTGTTGCAGTTAAAGCTTCGATAGAAGTTAGTAGTTTTAAAGTTTCTTCTTTTAGTCCCAAACAATATAGGTGGTTTGCAATATAATCGTCTTCTTCGTTTAGGGGTTGAATTTTGTCAAAACCTATTGAAGCATTTTCTCTACTTAGTTCTTCTCTTTCTTGATATAAGTCAGGGCGAGTTCCTTTTGAATCTCTTAATCTAGCAAGGGCTGCTCTTTGAGTATTTTTTGGATAATAAGTTCTGATTGATTCTTCTGTTTCTTCTGATAGTCCAAGTGATCTTAATTCTTCGTTGATTTCTGCAACTCTACTATTGTTTTTAGCCATTTGAGCTCTGTATACTGCAACTTTTTTATCAAGATCTTTGCTGGCTTGGTGATCTTGTTCTTTAAGTTCTATAACTCTTTCTAGTGTAAGCTTTCCACCTTCGCTTACAATTTCAGTAAAATGTTGAGTAACTGCTTGTAAGTATTCAGGAACTGCGTTAAAACCTTCAAGTCTTGCATATTCACTGGCAAGGTCTCTGTAATCTTGTGGTCTGTGTGAACCTAAGAAAGATATAACACTGTCTTCTCTGTCTAATAATAGTGGTAGGTATGCGTGGCCTGCATTTTCTACTGTGCCATATTTATCATATCTAGTGATGCATTTTGAGTGGCGAGTATGTTTTTCGCTATTTAATACAATAGGTCTACCATTTCTTACTACAAAAACATTGTTGTGAGTAGGTTGTCCAAGAGAATTTTGTTCAAAGCAAATAGAATCAACTTTTGAAGCGATAATATGTTTTTTTGCATCTCTTGGAGTAATATAAACAGTTTCTGTTCCTAATTTAAATAACATAGGGATTCTGTCTTGCATTAAAACTTTGCTAGCAGCTACGGCTGATTCAATAATTAAGCCATCTCTTTCGCTATAAACGCTGTAAGTATGGTCTGGTCTTTCTACTACATAAACAACTGCCTTATCTTCTTTATCTGCAATGTCAGGGGCGTATTGTGCTACATATGTACCTGAGTCAACCTTTTTTCCAGTTGCTTCGTCTACTAGGAAATATCTAGTGCCAAAAAAATTTGATTTAACTTTATATTTGTTTCCCAAAATTAAACCCTCCATATATATAATAAAGTTTTGTAAGTATATATTAATATAAATACATATAAATGTCAATGGTGACTTTTTTTAAAAAAATAAGATATTATCGCAAACAATCAAATATAAAAAACAAAACAGTCAACAATTATTTAGTATTTTTTTTAAAAAAACTTAT
>JAZRTN010000040.1:0-2541 GCA_045652045.1 Clostridia bacterium | reverse complement strand
GACCGCTTGGCCTCCGACTTTGCTAATTGCTGTAATGGTTGCACCATATTTTTCTTTAAGTCTGATAGCAACTTCTAGACCAGCTTTGTCATCAGGGTTGATGATGCTTTTTACGCCGTCTCTTTTAAGAGTGTTGGTAACTGGATCAATTTTGATTTCTGTTGTATCAGGAACTTGTTTAATACAAACGATAATATTCATGCCCTTTCCTCCTATCTTAATAATGCCGAAGAAATAACCATACGTTGAACTTCGGATGTTCCTTCATAAATTTCTGTGATTTTTGCATCTCTCATCATACGTTCTACTGGATAATCTCTTGTGTATCCGTAGCCACCATGAAGTTGAACTGCTTTGGTTGTAACTTCCATAGCAGTTTCTGCTGCAAATAATTTTGCCATAGCAGCATCTGCAGAAAGGGTTTTTAATTTATTTTGTTTTGAATCAGCGGCTTTATAAACTAGAAGTTTTGCTGCTTCTACTTTTGTTTTTAAATCAGCCAAAACAAATTGAGTGTTTTGTTGAGCTGAGATAGTTTTACCAAATTGTTTACGTTCTTTTACATAAGCAATTGTTGTTTCTAATGCGCCTTCTGCAATACCTAATGCTTGGGCTGCAATACCGATACGGCCACCATCAAGGGTTTTCATAGCAATTTTGAAACCTTCGCCAACTTTGCCAAGTAAGTTTGCTTTTGGAACTACGCAGTTTGTAAAGATAAGTTCGCAAGTTGAGCTACCACGAATACCCATCTTCTTTTCTTTTTTACCAACTTTAAATCCTGGGAAGTCTTTTTCTACGATAAATGCAGATATACCTTTTAATCCCAAAGATTTGTCTGTCATAGCAAAGATGATATACACATCTGCATAGCCTGCGTTTGTAATAAATATCTTTGAGCCGTTTAAGATGTAATTGTCGCCATCTTCAACAGCTGTTGTTTGTTGGTTACTTGCATCTGTACCGGCATTAGGTTCAGTAAGACCAAAAGCTCCAAGCCACTTGCCACTTGCAAGGTTTGGAATGTATTTTTGTTTTTGTTCATCAGTACCGTTTTCTAGGATAGGTGCAATACACAAAGATGTGTGAGCTGAAAGTATTACGCCTGTTGTTGCGCAAACTTTGCTTAATTCTTCAACAGCTTTGATGTACATTCTCATATCACCACCAGCACCGCCAAGTTCTTGTGGAACTGGTATGCCTAGAAGACCTGTTTCAGCCATTTTTTTGACTGTTTCTTCTGGAAATCTTTCTAGTTCGTCAACTTCTGCTGCAAGAGGTTTAACTTCTTTTTGAGCAAACTCTGCGATCATATCGTCGAACAATTCATATTGCATGGTTTTGTCCATAATGTCCCCCTAATTATACTCTGTGCATTACTGTTGCAACACCAGAAATTACAACTTTGCCATCTTGGTTAGTGCAAGTTGTGTTAAGTTTGATAATTTGTTTATCTTCTCTAATTTCTGCAACTTCAACTTCGGCTGTGATTGTATCACCTAGGTAAACCGGAGCAACAAACTTTAACTCCTGTCCTAAATAAATACAACCCGGTCCTGGTAATTTGTTTGCAAGAACAGCAGAAATAAGGCCAGATACCAAAATACCGTGGCAAATACGTGCCTTAAACATACTGTTTTTTGCATACTCCTCATCAAGGTGAACCGGGTTGTGATCGTTTGATACTTGTGCAAATAATCTAACATCCTCATCTGTAAAAGTTTTGGTCATACTATCTTTTAGACCAAGTTTGATTTCACTAAACTTCATATTGTAAACTCCTTTAAAAAAATATTAAGTTTTGTTAGTAATCATACTTGTAATGATTTACGTAGTAATTTTAACATATTTATGTAGCATTTCAAACAAAATAAAAGCAAAAAAAATGCCATTTTAAATAAATATTATATACAAAATACTTGACAAATAACATTATATAATCGGCCAAAAAAAATCATATAAAAACATTTGTCAAGGCCATAAAAAATGTAGTATACTAATATTTAGTTTTGGGAGAAGATATGATATATTTTGTTAGACATGGTCAAACATACAACAATGTAAAAAAGTTGCTTGGTGGCAATGCAGAACTAACCCCAGAAGGCATCAATCAAGCCAAAGCTACTGCCGAAAAATTAAAAGATATAAAGTTTGATGTAATATACTCATCAGACATGATAAGAACAGTGCAAACTGCCCAATATATCAATATTTATCACAACCTACCAATTGTTCAAGATAAAAGGCTAAGAGAGAGGTTTCATGGTAGCAGAGAGCTTAGTGATGAAACTACTTATAACTTTGATGAAATCTGGACTATAAACAATGAAGTAACCTACCCTGGCATAGTAGAAACTCTTGATGAGATGACAAATAGAGTGAAGAGTTTTTTAGAAGAAATAAAGCAAAAGCACAAGGGACAAACAGTTTTGATCGTATCTCACAGAGGTGTGGGTAGAATTATGCAATATTTACATGGGTTTATTCCTAAATCAACCAACCTTTATGAAGAAGGTTTAAATAATGGCGAATACTACACTT
>JAZRTN010000039.1:0-7693 GCA_045652045.1 Clostridia bacterium | reverse complement strand
TAAGTCATTAGATTGACATATCTACCATTTTGATTTTTAGATAAAGAATATTCAAGTGTGTTGTCTGAAACATATAAGTGATATATTTTGCCATCAATGTTATATTCCTTAGGAACACCACTTGTTTCTGTTTTGATTGAGAATCTTAAATTTTGTGTAATTGTTTCATTAAAGTTTTCGTATCTATAATATTGTATTGATACAGGTGCGTTAAAGGTGTTGATTTTATTTTCTACAAGTATTCTTACGTTTTTGTTTGTAAAGTCAGAAGTTAACGCACTGATATTTCCTTCATCATCCATAGTTTGTAGTAAAACTTCTGGTGGAATAGCGTTCTTTTCAAATAAGAATAGTTGAGAACCTGTAAATGTTACACCATAACTTGATTTTGTGTTGTAATTTAATTTTACTAAATACACGCCGTCCATATTAAAGCTAGACCCTTGTATAAAGTCTAAAACTGTACCAGCTGTAAAGTTTGTTGCTGTAAGAGATTTAAATGTGTGTGTTGCAGCATCTGCTAAGAAAGTATCCTCAACCTCAGTTAAGGCTTCCTCTATTGTAGTAAATTGTTTATATTTTCCGCTGCTAAGTAGTGTTACATTATAATTAAATCTAATAGGTGATTGGTCTGTGATTGGGTGTAGGGTAGGTACGTGTCCTATTACTTTATCTTCATTACCTGTTCCTCTATTTGCTAGGTCAATAGTGTTATCTGCTGCTAGGTTAGAGTGTGTAATTTCATTTGCCAATGGCAAGTAGTTGTTTGTTGCTTGGTCTTTGTAAGTTAATTCGTAGCCGAAAATTGTTAAGTATTTGATTTCGCTTCTTTGTAGTTCTGGTAGTTCAATAATGTTGTAACCCCAAGCACTTGCAATAAGAAGATCAATTCCAAATTTATAATCACCAAATTCAGTTAAAACAACTTGGGCATTGTAAGGATAGTGTACGTCGTCTTCTGGTTCTGGCGTTCCTTTTGTATCAACAGTTTTGTATGTAGGAATGCTAAATGTTGTACTAGAACCTTGCAATTTAAATGTTACGTTTCCAGTGTGAGTTCCAGGCTCTGCTAATTCTGCGTCGCTAGGATTCATTAAAGATTGAAAGTTTTCATAAATGTAATTATAACTTACTCCACCAATTGTATATGTGTAATTTAATGCAAAGATGTTCGCGTTGTAAGAAACTGTTGGGTAAGATAATGAACCGTCGTTGTTAAATTTGTTAAAGTTGTAAGCGTAGTTATCGTATTGTTCGTTATTTACGGTTGCTTTGTTTGGGTTTTTGTCTGCATTGTATATTGTAAATGAGTTTGCATCTTTAAAATAGTCATTTTTGTTAAGTACTGTAAAACTCATTGTAACTGCATATTCTGTGTCAGAAACAGAGGTTCCGATTGTGTAACGATAAGTAAATGTAAATATATATTCACCAACTCTATCTAATGGATCAATAGGGGTTAAATGTCCATCGTTCCAATACATAGATACTGTTTCTCTAAGGCTTATTTGATAATTTACAAAAGAGTCTTGAATATTGCTTGGGTCTTTGTTTACAATAATTTGTTTTCCGTTAAGAGTCGCTGTTACGTTCAAGCTGGCAGATTCAACCATTGCTTCGTTTTGACCTTGTGCAACTGTCTTGGCTCTGTTAAATCTAACAAAGATAGTGGTTAAATACAAATCTTGATCGGCAAGGCTATTAGAAGAAAGTAGTATGTAAGAATTTGTAGAAGGGTAGTTAGTATAAGTGGTTGAGTTAGCGTCAGTTGTGTATAGTGCGTATGGCACATTACCTTCTGCATGATTCCAAACAACTTCTGGTCCAGTAACTATACCGGCATCTGCGTAGGCCTTCGTTTTGGACACAGTCTGTGCCGTTGAAAAAATTCCTACTACACCAAAACATAGTAAGAAAACAAAGCTTAAAATTAAATTTTTTAGAGATAACTTTTTCATACGAAAATTCCCCCATACTTTTGTAAACTGTTTTTATATAAACAAATAACCTTAAATTAGTATTTTCTTTTTAGCATGTATTTATGTCGCAAATTGACATAATGTTATATAATACAATATATTTTAACATAATATAATATATATAACAAATAAAAACGGCCAAAAATTTTTGTGATTTTATCTAAAAATTCAGTGTTTTTAGTGTGTAAAATCAAAATAATAATTGGCCGATTGAGTGTTATTAATATATTGTTTGGTTTATAAAAAATTTAACAACAAAATAAAAAAAAGACTGCATATTTTGCAGTCCTTTTTATTAAATTTCATCATCAATTGAGAAAGTTGCTTTTGGTCTTAAAACTTTATTGTTTCTATCAATAATGCTATAACTTACAGCAGCTTGGTCAAGCGCTCTGCTTGGGACATAAGTATCAGCAACCTTAGTAAGATTAAAGTGTGGTATAGCCCAAGCAAATGTTGATTTTGTTCTGATTGGGAATTCGTTAAGAATTTTGATAATAATTTCACCAGTTGTGCCTGATTCCATATGACCCAACTCATCAGGATAGATAAGTGGACGAGAAACCATACTTCTGCTTGTTTGACGGTTTGTTTCGTCTTTTTGTTTGCTTTCAGAAATATTTGTTGTTTCAAGAGAAATCTCACCACATAGTTTACTAAACTCTTCACAAGTTTTTGCGTCGTCAGTACCTATGAATATCTTGATAGGGCAGTTACCTTTAATGGTTTGAGCAACGTCGTCGCCATATTTAGCATTTAACTGACTGAATGACTGAATAACCAAAGCAAAGAATATATTTCTACTACGAGAAACGGTAATCATACTATCGATTTTTTCAATCTTAGGTAGGTTAGCGAACTCGTCAAGCAAGAAGTAAACTGTTCTTGGCAGTTTGTAGTTTGGATAACCATTAGCAAGGTCAACAAGTTTTTTGTACAATTGAGAAATACACATTGTTGCAATACCGTGACGAGCTTCTTTTTCATCAGGAATGATAATAAAGAATGCTGTTGGTTTTTCTGCAAATGAATCAAAGTCCATTTCGTTCATACTTGTTGCAAAACACATACCTGAGTCGTTAAACATACCAAGTCTGGCTGTTACGATACCCATGTAAGATTTAGTAGTAGTAGGGGCATTGTTAATTGCTGTACTTACAAGTTGAGGGACTTTACTAAATTGGTCTCTTCCTGTAAAGTATTGTCTTAAAGTTTTGTATGGATTGTCTGGGTCTGAGTCTTTGTAGTTGCAAATACGAGATAGGTTGTAGAAGTTATATCTTTCACGAGTCATACCTAATTCTGGATTTAAGCTATCTTCCAACATAGCTAGCATTGTGCCATAGATAAACTCTTGTGCACCTCTATCCCAGCTTGCGTCGTTTTTGTTTTCGATTGGGGCAACGATACCAGCGATTTCTCTAAGTTCGTTTTCTGCAAGGTCGATAAGCTCTGCTTTTTTAGAATTTACTTCGCTGTCAACCATTTCTTTGTTTGGATAAGCAACACCGTTAAATTCATACCACTCGTTATTGTATTCTCTTGCGATTATTCTTAATTTCAAATCAGCTGGATTAACATTTACGTGTGCTTTTACTTTTTCGTGTAGTTTGTGAGCTTCTTGATATAGCATAAATGCGTTATCAAGTGGATTCCATCTAGTAGAAGCATAAGGTTGACGTAGGTTAAATACCTTTACTTCATAACCTTCTTCACGTAGTTTTGTAGAGTTCTTTTCATAAAGTTCGCCTTTAGGGTCGCTGACTACAAAACAAGGTTTTGTTTTTGTGCTAGACAAAACTTGAATGTGAGGTATGATAAATCTTTGTGTTTTACCAGTACCAGTTGTACCAATGATAAGAGCGTGAATTGGTTCGTACATATTTACATGTAAGTCCTTACCTCTTAGTTCGCTTCTAAGAAGCATACCGTCTTTACTGCTTTTTAGAGTGCTCCATGTACAATACATAAATTTCTTTTCAGTTTTTAGTTCTTTCTCTGTAACCCAACGGCTATCAAAGTATTGACTTGTTTCATTACCAGATTTGTCTTTTGCGCCAACTTCTGACTTAAACTCTTTTTTAGAAAGTTTGTTAAGTAGATATACAAGATATGCACCAATACCTACTACACATATTCCTGCGAAATACATTGAACCAATAACTTTTGCGTAGTCGGTAGAGAATTCGCCAAGAGTAATGAAGCTTGAAGCAACATATGCTGCGGCAGCGGTTAGTACGCATACCAAAATGAATCCTAAAAATTTCTTCATAATTTCCCCCAAATATTTAGTATTGTTATTATAATACTAAAAAGTAAAATTTAACAACTAAAATGGACTAACTTTTCAAATTTTGTCAAAAATAATATGGAAATGGGAGATAAAATAAAGTGTTTTCTTTAAATAAAAAACAGTAATTAAAAAAAATAAAAAAAAATTTTAAAAAAAATATAAAATTTTGTAAAATAAGTTGCCAATGCATAAAAAGTGTGTTATATTACAAGTAACAAAAACGAAAAGAGTATTTGTGGAGGACATTTATGAAACTATTAATTACAAAACTAGCAATGATGATTTTTAACAACCCACTACTTGCTGGCTTGTTCTACAACAAAGACAAATGGGCTAAAAACGTTGACTCAAAGTTCTCATGGTTGGAACCAATTGCTAGATTCTTAGACTCAGCATTAATTCCGGTTATTATCGTAGTTGGCGCATTAGGTGCTATTTGGATTATCATCCTTGGTGTTAACCTTGCTAGAGCAGAAACAGCTGATAAAGCTACTGAAGCTAAAAAACGTCTTATCAACGTTGTTATTGCACTTGTTGCAGTATTAGTATTAGTATTCTTACTAGCATTCTTCGTAACACAAGCTCCAGGTTGGTTCTCAGACGGATCTAAGATGAACCCATTCGACGAGCCTACTGTATCTGAATAATAGCAAAAAAAGTAATACAGACCGCAAGGTCTGTATTTTTTTTATTTTGTTCAAAATATTTGATGTTTTAATAAAAATTTGGTTGTTTTAATTTGTCAATAACTTGTTTTTTGTGCTATCTTATTATATAATATGTATAATAAAATACTTTTTTATCATTATTGATAGTAAACAAGTGTAATTTTGTGTCTAAAACGTGTTAATAGTTTTTATTTTACGCATAATAAATAAATTAGCTAAGGAGGGTATTTATGAAGAAATTTAAAAATTTTATAATTTGTTTCATTTTAATAATACCTTTATTCCTTTTTGGTTGTAAAAACCCATTTGGTGAAAATAGCCTAGGCAGTACTAGTACAGACTCTTCGATTGAGAGCGAAGCTACTCCTGGGCAAAAAGGTGACAGTGAGACAAAGAAAGAAGAAGAGGAAGAAGTTGTTCCAACATACTATGACCCTACCCATGATGAAGAGGGTAAGTATAGCTCTATAACAGATGCGTTTAGTTCAACAAAACTTGTCTACAAACCAACAGACAGTGTTGGCAATGCATCAGAAATAAGATTAACTATTGAACAAGCTTCAAAAACTTTCCTTGCGCGTGCTGTTGCAGAATATGGTGTAGGAAATGTAAATATCACAAGAGTAGCTACTGGAAGCGAAGCTAACCCTGTTTACGTAAAACCTTTTAACACTCTTACAGAAAATACCCTATTTAATGTAGGTTTAACGCCATCTGTTGCAAATTATACTGATCTTGTTATGGATAATTTTGCAAACTATATGGTAAATGCAAAAAAAATCTTTCGTAGAAATATAAAGACAGAAGATAATGCGGCAACAGAAAAATATTATGCAATAATAAGTACAACCGACTTTGGAAACACATTGCCATTTTCAGTAAAATACTTAGAAGCGGCAGAAATCGAAATTGGAAAAAACAGAGCTGCTGGTTACTATCTTGTTCCTGCTAGTGGTGTTGTGCTGATGGGTACCCTAAAATTTGAGGACTATTTTAATGAAGATATAACAATAAGCGCTATCAGTGATGTATCTGGCATTTCTTCTCAATTCTCAATAGTTGCAACAAACTCTGGTGGTCATACTAGTTATCACATTCTTGTTTTTGACAAACCGGCATTTACTAATGATTTTGCCAACAACCTTAAAAAATTAGTTGATACCCATATCGATGGCGTCAGAAAAAATTTAGAAGGCATTTCAGGTGATGATGAATATGGTTATGATCTAAATTGGAGAGAATGGGACAAAACAATTGATGCTATAACATATAACCCAGAAGAATATGTTGATAAGTATCTTGACACATATGCTAAAGAATTTGCAGTCGATGTTGCAGCATTGCAACTTTTTGGCATAAATAAAGATGGGGAAATTTCTATACCTAATATAGATGCTCCAAAACAATATCACTCAAGCGATATGGAAGAGTTCTATATTGACGCAAGTTCTTCTAACTCAATTTATGAAAGTTTTATGGAATTTAGCTCACTTAATATTGACCATAACGGATTTACGTCTTATGAAGCTGATGCTATTGCAGAGTTTTTTATTAAAAAATATATCGGCAAAAGAGTTATTGAAGCAGATGAAAATAGATATACTTCAAATACAATCGGCACCCCTAAACAAAACGAAGTTAAATCGTTTAACTCAAACGAAGCAGTCGAAGATGGTAATACAATATTAAAATATAGAAAGTTAATAACTGACTATAACAACTTTGCTACTCGTGCAAGTTCAAAAAATGACATTTTTGACTCAATTAACTACTCAGACACAGTTTTAGGAGATGTAGAGGGAGCTTCAGATTTCTTAAAATATGGTACAAAATACGATAGTCGTTCTTCATTGTTTAAAAATTATACAAACACAGCTTATGCAAGCGTCTACTATATGCAAAGTGCTTATAATGTAGGCGTTGCAGTAGAATATATCGACGTTGATACTGATTATCTAATGAATGTATCATTTAGCGAAGATATTGCTGCTGTTGATGCGGCCGCAGACGAAGAAGATGTAGAAGAAGATGAAGAACTTGAGGGTGAAGAAGATGAAACAGAAGCTATATTTGACCCATATCTAAAAGGTAAAGTTCAATCAATAGTATTAATGCCTGACCAAGCAGTCGAAGTTCACTATATCGAAATTTTAATAGAACCAGACATAGCATTGCTAGATTTGGCAAATGAAGAATCTATTAAAGTTAAACCAGTTATGAGATATTGCAAAGATGGAGTGGTTTATGTTTGTGATAACTTATTAATAGATGGAGCGTACGAACTTGATCTAAAAGCATTATTAGATGAAGGTAAATATGTAGCTGATGCATCTAGTATAACTTATGGTTCAGGTGACTTCTTTACATTTGTAGATCCAAATAATAATAAAGCTAGTGATTTGATTTTAAGTCCTGGACAATTTACAAATAGAACTCAAACAAGTCCAAGAAAATTAAATATTTTCCAAGTCGGAAAGGAAAAGGTAGAAAATAGTCCACACTTTAAAGTCAGTGAGTATTCTAATGGCAAAGGTGTAACTTATGTATACAATGATGTATCAACAGATTTTATTGAAATTAGCTTTGTTGTTACGTTAAATGGCGCAAACTATTCAGGAACATATGGTCTTGGCGTAATGTTAGGCGATATTTATGGTAAAGTTTTATAAAATTTAATGGATTTTTTAAATTTTTTTTAAAAAGTTTAAAAAAAATGAAGATAATTATATACAAATTTTGTTTTATTTGTTATA
>JAZRTN010000038.1:0-8800 GCA_045652045.1 Clostridia bacterium | reverse complement strand
TATTTTAATTAAAAATAAAAATTAAATTTAGTGGCTGATTTTGGTGGTTTTTGTAAGGTTTTTAAGTTAATTAACAAAAAAAAACATTACTTACAATCAAACCAGTTTGTGCCCATATTTACGTCAACTTGCAAAGGCACTGACAAACTTACTGCCCCTTCCATTTCTTTACGCAAGATTTGGACTACTTGGGTTATTTCTGATTTGTCACAATCTATGATTAATTCGTCGTGGATTTGTAAAATTAATTTACTTTTTAGGTTATGCTCTTTTAGGGCAAGGTAAACTTTGTTCATAGCGATTTTAATTATATCACTCGCTGTGCCTTGCAAAGGCATATTCATACTTGCTCTTTCACCAAATTGTCTAATGTTATAATTGGTTGAAGTGATTTCGTTAATTTTACGGCGACGCCCCATAAGAGTTGTAACATATCCGTGTTGTTTTGCAAAAGCTACGTTATTGTCCATATAAGCTTTTACTAATGGATATCTTGAAAAATAGATGTCCATATATTCTTTTGCTTGTTTGCGTGTACAACCTATGTTTTGTGCAAGGCCGTATTCGCTTATACCATAAATTATACCGAAGTTTACAGCTTTGGCATCTCTACGCATTTTTGAAGTAACATCTGCTGCACTTACACCAAACACTTCACTTGCTGTTTGGGTATGAATATCTTCGCCATAGACATATGCGTTAATTAAGTTAGGGTCATTACTAAAATGTGCTAGTAGTCTTAATTCTATTTGAGAATAGTCAGCAGAGATAAGGTAGCCATCTTTGTTGGCTGGAACAAACATTTTGCGAAGGTACTTACCTTCTTCATCTCTTGTTGGGATATTTTGAAGGTTTGGTTCAGAACTACTTAGTCTTCCTGTTGCTGTTATGGTTTGGTTAAAGATAGTATGTATGATATTGTCTTGGTTGATAAGTGGTTTGAACGCCTCGACATATGTTGTGCTTAGTTTTTGAATTTTTCTATATCTAATAATTAAAGGTATAATTGGATGGTCTTCGTATAATTCTTCTAAGACTTCTATTCCTGTTGATTGTTTGCGATTGACTGGGCGAAGGCCTAAATCTTCAAAAAGCAATTTTGAAAGTTGTTTTGGAGAGTTTAGGTTTAGCTCGTATCCAGCAAGGTCATATATTGTTTGGCTTAGGGTTGATATTTCTTGTTTGTATTTAACTGAAAGTTCTTCTAAGACATCTGTATCAATTTTGAAACCAGTAATTTCCATGTCAAACAATACATCTACTAATGGAAACTCTATTTCGTAATAAAGTTTTTCTAGTTCGGTTTGTTTTAATTGTTGAGACAAGCCTTGTTTTAAGTCGAACAAGTTTGATGAAACAAATTGTGAATTTAAGTCAAAACTTTCTTGCAAGGTTGTTTTGGTTAAGTTTTTATCCCCTGCGTTTATTAGATAATACGCAAGTAGGCAATCAAACTCTACTCCACAAAGCTCTATGTTATGTTTATGTAAAATGTGCATAAGGGCTTTTTTGTCATAGACACATTTTGTGATGTCTTTATCTTCAAAAACAGGTTTTAATATAGACAACACTTCGCCTATTTCTAAACTCTTGTTTAAAAGGTCTCCGTTAAAGTTGATTTGATACTCTGTTTTGTTGTCAAGAGCGATTGTAAAATTGTTGTCTATTTCGAAACAAAATTGTTTTTTTGTTTTTATACTTTGAACGATATCTTCTACTTCAAATAAAGTATTGATTGTTACAAGCTGTTTTTGGACTTTTGGTTTTTGAGATTGTTGATATTCTTCTTTGAAAATCTCTGGGCGTTTTAATAAACTATTAAAGTTGTACTCGTTAAAGATATCATATACATCTTTATTAAATGGATAGTCATAGGTAAAATCTTGCAAGCTAGCTTGTAAATCTACTTGGCAATTGATTGTTGCAAGTGTTTGAGAAAGAAAAGCCATATCTTTATTTTCTGCAAGTTTCTCTTGAAGTTTACCTTTGATATTGTCGATATTGTCGTATATATTATTTATGCTTTGATATTGTTCTAAAAGTGTAAGGGCTGTTTTTTCACCTACGCCTTTTACACCCGGGATATTGTCTGAACTATCTCCCATAAGTGCTTTTAATTCTACTATTTGCCATGGGGCTAGTTTGTACTCTTCGTACAAGGTTTTTTCGTTCATAGTGGCAACTTCGCTAAGGCCTTTGCGTGTTAACCACACTTCGGTTGTATCGTCTATAAGTTGCAAGGCGTCTTTATCGCCAGTTACTATTATTGTTGGGACTTTGAACTTTTTAGACAAAGTGCCTATTATATCATCTGCTTCTATACCTTCTTTTTCAAAAAGCGTGATGTTCATTGCTTTAAGCAAACGCTTTAAAATTGGGAATTGGCTTTTTAGTTCTTCTGGGGTTGATTTTCTGCCACCTTTGTAATCGGCATATAGGTCGTGTCTAAAAGTGTGTTTGCCATAGTCAAAAGCTACTACGATATGTGTTGGGTTATGCTCTTGGATTGTTTTTAACAACATTGTTGTAAAACCAAACACTGCATTAGAAAACTCGCCATTTTTGTTAGATAAAAGTGGCAATGCATAGAACGCTCTATTTATTAAACTGTTACCGTCGATTATTACTAATTTTTCCATAATTCCCCTACTAGTTATTATATCTAAAAATTATTGTTTTATTTGTTTTTGTAATAAGGCTGCCGGACTACCATCATCATAGAATTTTGTTTGAACTAGTTGGAAGCCTTGTTCATAATAGATATTGGTTAATTTTTTGCTAGAACCTAGGCAGTCTATTCTTATATACTTTTTGTCTTTGAAAATTTTGCAAAGGTTATCAATAAAAATTTTGCAATTACCTTTTGAACCTAAGCGACTTACAAAGCTATGTATATATATGCTATCTTGGTCATCTTGCCAAAATTTGTCTTCAAACAACACAAGACAATAAGCAATTAATTGTTGGTTGTTTTTTAGAACATACATATTATCTACTTGCGAAAGATAATAATCATAATGATAATGGTCTGTTATAGTGTGCCATTGTGGAATATTGTTGTCTATAAACCATTGTTGCCTTTCTCGTATAATATTGTCTGCTTGTAGACAATCTTGTTTTGTTGCTTTTGTAAATTCCATAAAAAATTTCCTACCAACATAATACCACATATGGGGGTGTTTTTCAACAAAAAAAGTAGCGTGTTGCTACTTTTTATTATTTTGTGGCTGGGTTTTAAAATATTTTGTTTTTAAAATCAATGCTGAGCTTAAAACAACTAACACTGATGAAACATTGTGTACGATAGCACCTGTTGTTGGTGTTAATATACCAAATAGGCTAAGTACTACTGATACAACATTTATACACATTGAGATTATTATATTGCGCTTGATTGTATTTAGGGTTTTGCGTGCAAGTTTAAGTGTATTATAGATATTTTTTATATCGCTATTCATAATAGCTACATCTGCTGTTTCTATCGCTACGTCACTACCCATAGCAGACATTGCTATACTACAATCTGCTGCCGCAAGTGCTGGCGCATCATTTACACCATCACCCACCATACATATATTGTTACCTTCTTGCTTTAAGTCTAATACAGCAGTAAGTTTGTCTTCTGGCATAAGATTGGCTTTTACTTGTGTTATGCCACAAAGGTTTGCTATTGTATTGGCTGAGTTTAGGTTGTCGCCTGTTAACATAATCGTGTTTAGGTTATTTTGTTTAATTTTTTGAAGGGTAATTTCGGCATCTTGTCTAATTGTATCATATAGACAAATTGCACCTATTAGTTTATAGTTACACTCACATATAACTATTGTATAACCCTTGTTTAGATATTTATCTAGTTGTTTTAAATGTTCATTTTTTGGGTATGAGATATTAGCTTGTTTTAGGCTATATACTTTAACAATTTTACCATCAACTTTGGCTGAAATACCAATACCAACTTGTGATCGGGTGTTAATTGGCTCGATTAATTTTGCTCTGCCTTTTGCATATTCTACTATGGCTCTACCTATTGGGTGTTCGCTATATTTTTCGGCACTGGCAGTTAATGTTAATAAGTTCTTTTTTGTTTGGATAAATGGTATAAGTTCTTTTACTTCTACTTTGCCTGTTGTGATTGTGCCTGTTTTATCAAAGGCAACTGCGTTGACGGCGGCTAATCTTTCTAAGGCGTCGCCACTTTTTATTATTATTCCGTTATATGCTCCACTACCTATACCAGCTGCTACTGCTGTTGGGGTTGCAAGGGTTAGAGAACATGGGCAAAAAACTACAAGTATAGTAACGCCTCTAATTAACGCTTGCATCCATGTTAAGTTAAATGCAAAGTAAGATATTACACCAACTATTATTGATAAACATATTGCGCTAGGAACTATAAAACTCGCCCACTTGTCGGCTAGCCTTGCTATTGGGGCTTTTTGCTCTTCGGCTTCTAGTGCTAGATTTATTAGTTTATTAACTGTCATATCTTGAGGTTGTTTTGTGACTTTAACTTCGATAACACCCATTTTATTCCATGTTGCTCCGTAAACAGTGCTACCCACTCCTACGTCAACAGGAACAAATTCGCCTGTTACAGAAGACTGCTCTACTGCACTATTGCCTTTTATAACTTGACCATCAACAGGGATAAGTTCGTTTGGTTTAACCAAAACAACATCACCAATTTTAATATCTGAAATTTTGATAGTTTCGATATTATCGCCTACTTTGATGTTGGCTGTCTTTGGAGACATATTAACAATTCTTTCTATACCTTTGCGACTTGTTTTTACTGTCCACGCTTCGATTAATCCACCCAACGACATTAAAAATGCCACTTCGCCAGCTGCAAAAACATAGCTGTGTGAGTGAGATAGGTTTGTGTGATTAATTCTAGATATTATCTCTAAAACTATTGATGCAATAATTGCTATTGTAACTAGCAAGTTAGAAGTGATTTTTTTGTTTTTTAGCGCTTTAAACGCACCTATAAAAATAGGATAACCACAAAGACCTATTGCTACATAACCAAAATCTAGATAATCGACTTTTTGTAATCCTACTAATTTCCAAATATTAATAAAACTTAAAACCAACATTACAAGAGAAACAGCTAAAAATATAATTCTTAAAGCAATGTCTTTTTTTGTTTGCTTTGTATCACAACAACCACACGAACAGGTTGTTTGTCTTGGCGTTTTACAACAGCCACAATCAGAGTTAAGTTGCATAAGTTTTGCTTCTCTTTCTCTCTTTGCTCTACAATGTGGGCAATCACAAACCTCTTGGCTTATATTTTCGTTCATATTTCACCTACTAAATATATTTATCTAATATATTGTTAAACTTATCTAAAATATCAGTGTCACCACTTTTAATTCCGTTTTTTACACAAGTGTTTAGGTGGTTTTTTAACATAATTTTGCCTACTTTATTAACAGCGCTCTCAACAGCTGAAATTTGTAGTAAAATATCTTCACAAGACTTTCCTTCTTCTAACATAGTTTTTATACCTTTGATATGGCCTTCTACACTACTTAGTCTTGTTATTAAGTCTTTTTTTAGTTCGTTTGTCATTATTTTTATTCCTTTTTACCCCACCCCTAGGGGGTTGGGTTTTTACACCTATATTATATGCAAAAAACAATATTTTGACAACAAAAAACAGCCCTAAAAATAGGACTGTTTAAAATAAAGTTTCTAAAAATAAAATAATTCTTCAAAAGTGCAATCAAGAGCAAGACATAGTAAGTAAGCTAGTTTTGCAGACGGATTAAAAAGATTTTTTTCGATAGAAATAATTGTTTGTCTTGTAGTACCAACTTGGTTTGCTAGTTCCATTTGAGAAATCTTTTTTAAAGAGCGTATTTGTTTTAAATTGTTTTTTAAAATCAAATCTTTATCCATTAAATAATACCTACATTTGTTAAAATAAAGTTAGTTAACATAATTAAAGCACCTAATGTTTCTAAAACTGCGCCTATAAGAACTCCCACTGGTCTTTTTGCAATAAAATATTGGCAAAAATAAAATACACTAGCCCAAGTAAAACATATAAAACCTATACCAAAAACAGAAGCTTTATGTCCTAGCGCCCCCTCTACAATCATCATAGCAACAGCTGCAACACAAGCGGCCACAACGCTTATCCAATTAGATTTGTTGATTTTTTGTTTTTCCATCTCTCCTACTAATGCTTTTTTGCTTTGTGCCTTTTTTAAAACTTCATCTTTTTCCATATTTTACCTCCATAATGTAAAGTTTTGTTTACATTATTGTATGATATATTAAAGCAAATGTCAAGTTTTATTTACATTTTTAATAAAAATATTTTTGTTTTAATAAAAATTTATTTTTTAAGTAATTATTAGTTGTGATATAATTTGACATATACAAAAGGAAACAATTATGAAAAGAGCCATATTATTTGATTTAGATGCTACACTTCTTACCATGCAACAAAAACAATTTGAACACGAGTATTTTAAAACTCTTACAAAAAAAGTTATTGAGAACGGATTTGATGGAGAGAAATTTCAAACAGCTCTTTGGAAATGCATTAAGGCTATGTGGACAAACCCAGGAACCTCAACTAACGAAGAGTTGTTTTGGCAAGTTTTAGAACAAAGCTACCCTAACAAAAAAGCTGTCTTTGAACCTATTTTCACAGACTTTTATGACAATGAATATAATGAAATCAAACATATAGTTAAGCTTAACGAGTATGTAAGAAAAATTGTTGATTATGCAAAGCAAAATTTTGAATATGTAGTACTTGCGACCAACCCATTTTTTCCAGCTAACGGCGTAAAAAATAGAATGGCTTGGAATGGTCTTGACTATGACGAGTTTGATTATATAACCAGTTACGAAAACTCTCATTATTCAAAACCAGATAAAAGATATTACGAAGAGATTATGTCAAAGTTAAACCTAAAACCACAAGACTGTATTATGGTAGGAAATAATGAACTTGAAGACTATATCACAGCAAAAAGCATAGGCATGCAAGCAATACTTGCTGGCGAATTTGTTATACCATATAACGAAGTAGACACTCACCCACAAGTAGTACTTTTTGAAAACCTAATAGAAGAAATCGCAAAACTAAAAGATTGTTAATTAAATAAAAAAACACTTCAAAATTAATGAAGTGTTTTTTTTGTTTTATTTTGTTTCAACTGTTAATCCACAACCATCATCTGTTAAGACAAAGTTATACTTTTCGTTTATAAAGTTCTTTGGATTTGCAGGAGATTTTTCTTCGTCCATTGAACCATATGTGATTATTGCTAATGAGTTGTCGATATAATGAGATATAAAATCATCTTTCAAGCTCATTTGTTTTGTTTCGCTATCATATGTAGCAAATATAACGTGATATGTTCCTCCAAGCTGTTTGTCGTCATCATAATCAACCATATTAACATTTGTTATAGCATATGCAGTAACTTCGCCTGATGTTTCTGTACATGCAATAACAATATCCATATCATTACCCAATAGTGTTATTTCAGCCAAATGCAATGTTCCGATATTAACTATTGATTTACCTATACAATCTATTGTTGTTAAGCTAGATATTTTTACTGCATATATTCGTAGCGTTCCAGTATTATATATAGCTGCTCCGTAATCTGCTACACAATCTTTTATCTCTGAAAGAAAAGCATCGCATAAACCTAAGTTTGCTATACCGCCACCATTCATTGCTTGTTTAGTAACACCATCACCTGAAATCAAACCATAGGTCAAATAGAATTCGCCTGGCTCAACGGTTTGGTTTTCGTCTTTATATTCACCTGAAACATATACATTGCCGCCATATGAAGTCAATCCAGTTGCAGTATTATTATAAATCTCCCCGCCTTTCATTGAGAAGACTGCACCACTATTAACATATATTCCGCCGCCACTTGCTTTTGCAGACATATTATTGACGCTATTGTTATAAATTTTACCACCTGACATTTCAAGATAAGCGCCTTCAAAAACTCTAACTGCGCCACCTCTTGTTTTTGCAGAATTGTTATATATTTCTGCACCTTTGCTTATATATGATCTTTCACCACCGGCAATAAACAATGCTCCTCCATCACCATAAGAAGTATTGCCAAATATCTCTGAATCACTAACGCTAACAGATGCGTTTTGAGCATATACAGCACCACCATTATCCTGTGCGATATTGCCTGTTACTTTACAATCATAAAAACTAATACTACCACCTGTTGAAGCGATTGCTCCACCAAGACCGCCAGATTGATTATTCTCTATTGTACAATGTTGAAAATGCGCATACCCATTAGTAGTATATATTGCACCTCCATTATTTGTTGAAATGTTGCCTGAAATAACTGCATTTGCAATAAGCATTCCATAAGAAGATGTTGCATGTATTGCAGCTCCAGATTCGCCTCTGTTATTTTTTAATTCAATTAAATCAGCGCCATCTGCACGTATTTGAGTGTTGCCATTTAATAATATTGGTGTTTGAGAATAGTTGTTACAAATTAATTTTCCATATACCATAACATATACTGAATCTAATGTTAAAGCACATCCAACAATACCACTATTATCAGTAAGCATATTGCCTGCTTCATCTTGTCCCAACACTAAATTGTTTATTAACAAATTTGATGAAGCTTTTACATATGAATAGCTAGGATCATTATTATAGTAGATTTCACCTTTATAATATATCGCATGATCTGAGCAAGAATAAATATAGAAAGTTTTGTCATTAGTTCCCAAAGATACAGTAGCATTTAAACCAATATAATAGTCATAAGAAAGC
>JAZRTN010000037.1:0-5076 GCA_045652045.1 Clostridia bacterium | reverse complement strand
GTTGTGATACATACGTCAAAGTCTAACCAGCCACCTTGGATTTTTGAAATAATGTCTTCGGCACCAACGATGTCAGCACCTGCTTTTGTTGCGTCATCTGCTTTGTCGCCTTTTGCGATAACCAAAACTTTAACTGATTTACCAGTACCAGCTGGAAGTACTACTGTACCTCTAACTTGTTGGTCAGCGTTTCTACCGTCAACACCAAGCTTGATGTGAAGTTCAACTGTTTCGTCAAACTTAGCTTTAGCATTAGCTACAACGATATCAAGAGCTTCTTTTTGGTCATAAGTTTTTGATTTGTCAAAAGCTGCAACGCACTCTTTGTATCTTTTTCCTACTTTCATGTTTACCTCCTGTGGTATTATTGAACTAACTTAGTTCTCCCACTATTAAAATTAATCAACGACTGTAACGCCCATACTTCTTGCAGTGCCTTTAATCATACTGATTGCACTATCAAGGTTAGCAGCATTTAAGTCTGGCATTTTTAGTTCTGCAATTTCTTTAACTTGCGCTGCAGTGATTGTTGCAACTTTTGTTTTGTTTGGCTTTGCAGAGCCACTTTCAATTTTGCATGCTTTTTTAATTAAAACTGCTGCTGGTGGGGTTTTCAATACAAAATCGAAGCTACGGTCAGCATAGATAGTAATAACTACTGGTATGATAAGACCTGCTTGACTTGCTGTTTTGTCATTGAATTCCTTAGTAAATCCAGGGATATTGATACCGTGAGGTCCAAGAGAAGAACCTACTGGTGGTCCTGGGGTTGCTTTACCGGCAGGAAGTTGTAATTTAACAACAGCACTAATCTTTTTGTTAACAGCCATAATAAATTATCCTCCTCGTGTGGTTTGAACGAATTGCATTAACAAATTTACAATTCTCCCACTATATACATTCAAGATAAAATCTTGGATATACCAAATTATATTTTTCTAACTTGACTAAAATCTAGGTCAACTGCTGTATCGCGACCGAACATTTCTACATTAGCTTTAAGCTTAGCGTTTTCGATATCGACAGAAAGCACAGTTCCAACGAAGCCATTAAGAGGTCCGTCAATAACTTCAATTTTGTCATTTGCACGAAGGTCTACATCAACAACAACTCTTTCAAGGTGAAGTCTACGAACTTCGTCTTCTGTTAATGGCAATGCTCTACCGTTTGGTCCAACGAAACCAGTGATACCACGTGTTCTTGTAATGTTGTGCCATAGGTCATCACCATAAATCATTTTTACTACAATATAGCTAGGAAGCAACTTGTGTTGAACAAGTTTTTTCTTGCCGTTTCTGTCTTCGATAGTTTCTTCCATAGGAATAATGATTTCGAAGATACGGTCTTCCATATTGTATTTTTTGATAACCATTTCTAGATTTGTCTTAGCAACATTTTCGTATCCAGAAAGTGTATGCAAGACATACCATTTTGCTTCTTGATCCATAAACAAAATCCTTTACAAAAAATTAAATTCTACAAAGTTTTGGTAAATAATTTGAATAGTTCACCTAATCCAAGTTCCATAGCGAACAATACAACTGTTGAGATTACAACGAAAGCTAAAACTATACCGGTGTTTTTAACAACCGTAGAAAAACTAGGCCAAGTTACTTTCTTTAATTCTGAACCGGTCTCTTTAACTCTTTTAACAAGTCTATTAGTTTTCTTTTCTTTCTTTTGTTTAGCCTTTTTTGCCTTTGCTTGTTCTTTGTCTTTTTTAGTTTGTTCGTTTTGAGCTTGCTTTAAAAGACGTTTTTGCTCTTTTGGGCTAACTTCGGCAGTATTTTTTTGGTCTTGTGCCATCAAAAAATTCCCCCTAATTACTTTGTTTCTTTGTGAACAGTGTGTTTTTTGCAGAATTTGCAGTATTTGCTTAGTTCAATTCTGTCAGGGTCATTTTTCTTATTTTTCATATTGTCATAATTACGTTGTTTGCATTCTGTGCATGCTAATGTGATTTTAGTTCTCATAAAAATTAACCTTTTCAAAAAAATATCACCCAAGATTTGAGTGTTGATTAAGTTTAACATAGGAATGGCAGTATGTCAACCTTTTTTTTAAGATTTTGCAAGAGTTTTTGCGATATACAGCCCCCAACAAAAAAAGACATATTTCTATGCCTTTTTTATTATCATTATTGTGGAGGTTGGCCACCTTGATTTTGAGTTCTTGGTGGAACGATTGCATTGTTTACAACAGTTGCTAAGTCTGCTTGTGGGAAGTGAGTTGGAGTCTTTACTTCGCTTGGCAAGCTATCAACAGTTCTTTCTGGCAAGTTCTTTTTTGTTAATCTTTCGTTTAAGTGTCTTGTAAAGGTACTAACTGTATCTTGATAAATTTGTTGACACCATTCGTCAGACATAAGTTCGTCGTTGTGGAATTCTTCTCTGATTTGTTGAGAATAATCACTAATCATTTTTTGTTTTTGTTTATCACCTAAAGCCGCGTCTACAACGTCTTCTGGCTCGTATGCTTTAACAAAATCTTTCTTTTCTTTATCATATTTTGCAGGTACAACATAAGCTAGATTATTTTGATCTAACACAACAAAATATCTAAATTTTTTAGATGGAACTTCCATACCATTTTCGTCAATTGGATCACTTGGATCAACTATTGTTGCATATCTGTGTAAATATAATTTTTTGATTTTTTTGTTTCCTAATCCTGCCATAATTTACTCTCCATTTATCTATATGTCAATAGTTTAACATACAATATAGTGCTCGTCAATAGGGTATTTTTAATTTTTTTAAGATTGAACAGGCCCTATATCTTCTTCTTTTGGTTTATTCTTAACAATAACTTCTTCTTCACCAGTTATAAGGTCTTCAGGCAAATCACCTGTTTTATCAAGCGAATCGTCGATTCTTTTTTCTATCATACTTTCGTCTGCTATTACAGAAGTGTTTGTGATTACATCGTCTTCTTCGTAATCTCTATCACTTCCATCACCAAGTCCTTCTACTCCTAACCCTTTATCCTCTTCAAAAGTTCCTAATTCAACATCTTGGCCGTCTTTGTCTCGGTCAAGACCTTTGTCTGCATTAGGATCTCTCTTTGCATTAGGATCTTCAACTGCCTCATTTTTACCTATAACACCATTTGCGCCAGGGATTGCAGACAATGGTTCACCCATTTTAGTTGTTACATGTTTATTAAGGTCTATACCTGCTGCTTCAAGATGTTTATTTAACTCTTCGCCTGGTCTGTAAGGTTTTACAACCTGACCAGCTCCGCCTCCAAAGATGCTTGGTGCAGCTCCACCACCACCTTTAACAGGTGATTTTACAAATGGATTTGGAGCATTTCTTTCACCAAACACTGACCTACGAAGCAGTGTATCGCTAGATGCACTAGGGGAAACTTTTACAGGTTTTTTACCACCCTTACTTGCTCCACCAGCACTTTTTGCTGGAGATTTTTTAGCAGAACCTGGTTTTGCACTAGAAGCACTAGCTGGTTTTTGTTTTAGGGCTGGTTTTGGAGCTTGTTCAGCCTCTTGTTTAAGTGCTGCTGCTGGGGTTTGTTGTGGGGCTTCTTGAACGACTGCGTTTTTAGGCGCTTGTTTTAAGATTGCATCTCTTGTTTCTTGTTTTAAGATTGGTTTTGGACCTTGCTCTTGTAGAACTGGTTTTTTAAGAGATTTTTCTGTTTCTTGAACGCCTCTTTTTACTTCTTCAAGAGTAATCTTATTATCTTTTGAAATCTTTTCTAAAACGCTAAGTACTTGATTTGCTGTAATTGTTTGTTGTGCTCTAAGTATATTTTGTTCTGTACTCTCATTGCGTATTTGGTTAAGTTGTTCAAAAAGAATTCTTGTTTCTGGATTTTTTAAATCTTCAACAGTAGTAGCTACTTCAATTGAGCCCATTAACATATCGTTTAAGGCTTTATTATAACCGTGTTTGTCTTTAATGGTCATAACTTCTGGTCTACGTTCTAACCTATCTAAAAAGTGCTTTAAAACCTTTTTGCCATATTCGCCACCGTTTGATTTAAGAAGTTCTACCATTCTATCAAAGCTATGCTTTTCGCCTTCGCTTGTAGACTCTTCAAGTCTTTTTGCAAGTAAACTTAGATATATTTTTCTTATTAAAAGCTTTTTAACATTTTCACCATCTTCTGGCTGCCATGATTTACCTTCGTCATCATCATCTTCGTCGATAATTGTAATGTTGAAGGCTGCAAGAATTGATTTTAAATCATTCTTCTCGTGTGAATCGCTTACATAATCGGCAAGTTTTTCGCCGTATACTTCTAGATATCCGCCGCCTTCACGATACACTTCTTCGATAAGGTAAAGTTTTGCGTGAGAGTTCGATATAACAAGCCTAAACTCTGTATTACCATACAAAGGTAGTTTACCAAACGCTTTAAACTCATACTCTTCTCTGTTATCTCTAAGAGTATTTTCATAATCAGTTCTTGTAAGGCGTTTTTTCATACCGATAAGTTCTTTGACAATTTCGGCATCTACTACATAGTTTCCTCTACTGTCATAGCTACCTATACGGCAATTATCTATAATATCACGTGACTGCTCGTCTCTTACATTTTCTATAAGATTAGTGTCGCCAACTATATCTTCACCGTTTGATCTTGTATAAGTTAAATCTTGTGAAAGCTCTTGAACGCGTTCTTCCATATAATTCCCCTTTAAATAGGTATTTTTAACTAATTGTATTATAGCATATATTTTTAGTAAGTACAATATTTGAAAACAAGTTTTTTTATAGTGATAAAACAAAAAAAACTATGGATACCCCTTAAAAACTTTAAGGTTTATTCCATAGTTTTATTATTAGTTATTTAAGTTTTCCAACTTTGCTTTTTGGTCAGCAATTTGAAGTTCTGTAATAAGATCCTCTATATCGCCGTTCATAAACTCTAACAAGTTGTATGCTGTAAAGTTGATACGGTGATCGGTGATTCTTCCTTGTGGGAAGTTGTATGTACGAATACGCTCACTTCTGTCACCTGTGCCCACCTGAGAACGGCGTTCGCTGGCAACGGCCTGTTCCTTTTCACGGTTATACATATCCGCCAAACGGCTTTTCATAATCTTTAAGG
>JAZRTN010000036.1:0-3776 GCA_045652045.1 Clostridia bacterium | reverse complement strand
GTTTAATATAAATATATGTTAGTTATGTTAATGTCTACGTAATTGTGATTTAAATTAAAAAAGACAAGTGTTTGCTTGTCTTTTTTTATGCTTTAAGATAGGTATACTATATTGTTAACTGCACCCTCGAACTCATCAATGATTGTTTGGTCAAAGTCGTTATTTGGTTTGTAATTGATTAGAGCTATAACACTAAGGCTGCCTTGGCCTGCTATTTTTCTCGCTGAACCTAAGATGGTTTTTGGAAGATCAAAGCTGTTTGTTGTAAGATCTAAAAGATTGTTGCCATCTTTTAGGTTTTGGTTTTTGATGATTTTATCTAAACTATCTACTATAAGAACAACGTCTTTTCCTGTCTCTACAAGACGTTTTGCCCTTTGCAAAGCTAAATGCACTATTCCACAATGTTGGCTAGGAGCATTATCTAAGAGAGTATAAAAACTTTCTACATTGCTAAGTTGTGTCAAGAATATTTCTTTACCTTTTAATACTTCTAAACTAATATTTACAAAGGCATAGTTTGCACTTTCATTAGCTTGTTTTATTAGTGTTGAGGTATCAATCTTATTGGTTTTGTTATTAAGCACTAACACACAATCGCCTAAACAATTTGGTAAAGCATTATTTAGGGCTTTGTCTAGTTTTGTAGTATCAAACTCAAATTTGTTTACAGGATATTCAACTTGCATATCTTCAAAGTTAACACGGTTTTTTATTTTTGCAGATTGAGAGTTTATACTAGTTGCTTCTACAAAGATGCTTGGCTTATCGTGAGATAATACTTTACACACTGCACAAATATAGTCGCCTTCTTTAAGGTTATAAGTTAAGATTTGAGCTTTTGATATATATATACAGTAGTTAATATCATTAAAATGCTTTGGGTCACGCATTAGTCCATAACCTTCTTCTGTTATGGTTAAAAAACCACATTTGTTTTCTACTGATTTTGGCTTGTTTGATGCATCTTCTAAAAAAGCTCTTGTGTGCTCACCTAAAATTAATGTCTTATCACCAACGCTTAAACTAAATGTGTCATCTAAATCTTCTTGGGTTGGCAAGAAAGCATCTATAACTTTACTTGACGACATACTTTTTGGTGGGCGGCCTTGTTTGCTCTTTGGAACATGTGGAGATACTTCGCCATTAACTATTTGCATCATTTTGTGAATCAATTCTTCTTTTTTGTAAATAGTTGGAGAATAGACTCCAAGTTCTCTTGCTATATTCCTTAATTCAAATATACTGCTTTGAGCAAGTGTTTTTTCATCAAAATAATTTTCCATAATTTTGCCTTTTTGTAATTATATTTTACTATTTATACTACGAGTATAATGTTTATATTAAAAAATGTAAAGTTTTTTTAATATTTTTGTAAAAAAACAACTTTTGCCATTAAAAAACGAACTAACTGTGTAGTTCGTTTATGTTTTTATAATAAAAGTTCTCCGTCTTCTGTTTGGATAACACGCATAACCCTTATTTGTTCGCCTGTTGCAGCGTCTATATACACATAATAGGTAAAGTTGTTGTACTCACCCATTATTTCGT
The DNA here is from genome assembly GCA_045652045.1 of Clostridia bacterium. Classification (GTDB taxonomy): domain Bacteria; phylum Bacillota; class Clostridia; order Christensenellales; family UBA1242; genus CAKVLS01. The sequence goes on along the minus strand of JAZRTN010000036.1, from coordinate 2,225 downwards.
AAGCGAGAGTTTCGCCAGTATATTCTAATGGTATAACGCATAGTTTAGTAGAGTATATTGTAAGACGAGAACTTGCAAGGTCTTGGGCTTGGGTTTTAGACAAGGTAGGCTCTGTTATATTTCTATTGGTATGGTTATAAGCATAAGAGCTTGCTTCCCAGCCTATGATTTTGCCTGAGTTCATATCTACTTTTGCTTTGATTAAATCTGGATAGATAATTGTATTATTTATAACTGGCGCCAAGTTGACATAAGCGACACCTTTTGACATAGCACTCCATACACAAGACATATTGTTTAATCCTACTTTATTTGAAAAGTCAATAGCCTTTTGGATACAGTCTTGTTTGTCTATCATTGAGTTTTGTGAAGATGCTGGTGAACTAATTGTCAAAAGAAACTTGCCTTGTTTAGTTACTTGTACAAAACTAACTTTTTTATCACTATGAGTGACTTTAAAATCGTATGTTATAAACTTGCCGTTGGTTTCGCCTAGGTATTGTATTTTTGATACATTATTAAAGACATTGTCTAAAATAAACTGTTTTGCTTGGTCGCTTGTACATTGAGTTTTATCAAGACCTTTAATTTCTTGGTTTAAAACAGATTCTGAAAAAGGCCCGTCATATATCATTGAAGGATACTCTATGCTATCATTGTTAATTTGCTCAAAGTTTTTACCAAAGCTATCAATATCTGTTTTGCCATCTAAGTTATCTAATATATTGTAACCTTGGTTTAGTTTATGAGAGATATTGTTAAGTTCATACTTAATCATAGCAACACAATCGTAGGCTTTTTGGATTGTTTCGTAGTCACTATCTGTAAGTTTGGCGTTATTATAATTAAGCAGAGATGTACAATAGCCGTTAAGTTGGTTAACAAACTTGGTTGTAGTAGAAACAATATTACTTTTTAGAGGTAACATACTAAGGTTGTTTTGAGCATCGGCTGTTTGCTGTTTTAGGATGTTTAGAGATTTTTGCTGACTAATTGAATCGTTAGTGACAAGTAGCTTGCTCATTTCGACTTCGATTGAGTTTACATTGTCTACTAGTTCATAAAACGAACGCTGATAGACACTTTCTAGGTCGCTTGCGTGTGTGGTCATCGTTTTGTTGTTAAGATACAATACCACACTCAATCCCGCCACAAGCAAGGTCATAAACACTAAGATTGCTATAAGGATTTTGTTTGTTCTTGATTGTGAAATTGATTTTGTTTCGCTCATATACTCTCCTTATATTGCAAAGACATGTTTGCCGATTGTTACTACTGTTTGTCTTGAAAAAATCCATTTGCTTGTTGCAACTTCTGGATTGTAATAATATAGACAACCATAAGTTGGATCCCAACCGTTTAGAGCGTCTTGCGCTGCGTTGTAAGCAGACTGATTAGGTTCTAAGTTGATTTGGCCGTCATGTACAGCTGTAAAAGCCCAAGGTTGATAAATTACCCCTGAGATAGAATTGGGAAACTCAGGGCTTTTTACACGGTTTAAAATGACTGCCGCTACGGCAACTTGACCCACATACGCCTCTCCCCTTGCTTCGGCATGGACGCATTTTGCAAGAAGATATAGATCGTTTGAAGATTGGTTAGATAGAGATATTTTTAATTTTGCTGCTGTTTTTGCACCAACTATACCATCTGCTACAAGGCCATTGTCTTTTTGGAATTTTTTAATAGCTGAAACTGATGCTGGACCTAATATACCATCGACTGCTCCGTTGTAATAACCTAGTTCTTTGAGTTTTTGTTGGATTTGCTTATTTTGAGAAGTACTTGCCACAGTTAATGTTTGCGTTTGTGGTTCAGGCGTATTTATAACAGAAAATAGACACGATACACCTACTACAAATACAAGGCAAGCACTTAATATTGCGATATATTTTTTCATATACACTCCCTATGTTTTTAAAAGATTTTATTAATTATTTCTAAAAATTTTGATTTATATTCAACATTTTGAGAATTTTCTACAAAACATAAAGGAGGATAAACTACACACCACCAATTGTCACCTTGACCTAGACCCAATTTGATGATTAATGCGTCATAATAACCGTTTTCTAAAACAAGCTCGTTATAGCTTCTTGTAGGGAAATATTCGTTGTTAATATATGGTTGAGATAGATAAGAAAACCCGTTTTGCTTTAATATTTTATCAGTAAGGGATTTTATAGATAACAAATTGTTTTCTAAGATAGCTTGTGCTTGCGACT
>JAZRTN010000035.1:0-1362 GCA_045652045.1 Clostridia bacterium | reverse complement strand
AGCCAATTACTTTACTGTAATTCTTTACTTCTAATTCATTTGTTTTGATGTCTTGCTTCTTCATTTTGTTGCCCTTTGTTACATTATTTAGTTTAATTTGTAACTCTTATGTATACATCTTACACTATATCGTTTAAACTGTCAAGTGTTTTTATAAATTTTTATAAACTTATTCGTTACAACTTGTTACATAGGTGTTGAACTTTACACTAAAAAGTGTATAATAGGTGTAAAGGAGGCTTTATGCTAAAATTTAAAAACATATTAAAAGTTAAATTAGCTGAGGAAGATAAGACCTTAACAAGCATAGCCGTAAAGTTAGGCACTCAACCTCAGAACTTAAGTAATAAACTTAATAGAGGCTCTATAACTTATGATGATGCACAAACAATAGCTGACATCTTAGGTTATGATATAGTTTGGGTTAAGAGGTCTTAATGGATAAACAAGTAATAAGGTTAGAGCAAACTCGTTTAAAAAAGAGAATACTAAAACTTATAGACTCTTGCGAATACTGCGGGGATACTACTAAAGAGATATTGCAATTACACCATATAAAACAAGTTGCAGAAGGTGGAACTAATGACATAGACAATATTATAGTATTATGCCCTAATTGCCATACTAAAGCACATAGAGGGTTAATTAAAGAGTCTGAGTTAAAGGCTTTGGCCCATACTGCTTTATATGAAAAGGCTATACCTTCTAAACCTTTAAAGAGTAATAATCTTGCTTCTAAAATCAAGACATTACTTAAACTGTCTAACGCTAGCCACGCTGGATTGGCTAAGCATCTAGGTATATCTAAACAAGCCTTAAGCAATAAGTTTTATCGGGGTAGTTTTTCGGGTGCTGACCTTATTAAGATTGCCGACTACACAAAAACAAAGTTTTGCTTTAAGTCGGGTAATTCTATAATTTGTTTAAGTCCTAATGACTTAAAAGAAGATAAACAAGAGGCCATATGTTAATAAATTAGGGCTGTTAGAGGGTTAAAAACGCAACTACCAATATACGCCCTCTAGCAAGCTCTACAAGGCGTTTTGCCTTATTTATGAGTATTATTATTGCTATTGTTCAAAACTCCTTATACAGGGCAATCTGAGAGGAGTTTTTCCCCTGCTGTTGAGTAATAATAGGGTTAATGGTAAAATATGTGTATGAGTTACCCTCTTTAGTTCGTTATTTATTAGGTAACTCTTTTTTCTTGCATTTTAGAGTGTACAAAGCTTCGTCCAAAGTGTACAAAGCTCCGTCCAAAAGAAACACCCCTTAGTTAGAGGTGATGTCTTGTGCTTTGTTCTGCTGTATAAATGGAAGTATAAATAAACTATAGAAACAATCTTGCTTATAATCCACTTT
>JAZRTN010000034.1:0-1576 GCA_045652045.1 Clostridia bacterium | reverse complement strand
GAAACAGGTTATGTTATTCAAGTTCCTCTATTTGTTAACAATGGCGAAAGAATCAGAGTTGACACAAGAGACGGTTCATACATGGAAAGACTTTAATAGTATTTTAAAAAACACCCGATTTTGGGTGTTTTTTTATTGCAATAGACAATATAAAAACTTTATCGAAAATAGCATTTTTGTGTAAAATGCTATTTTTTTTGTGCTTTTATTTGTAGGGGTTAAATAAACTATATAAAGGAGTTTTTATATATGCAAAAATTGTTTCCACCTGACCTGTATAATGCTTTAAAATTGCTACCTTATGATAGGTTAAACGAAGTGAGAATGCGACTAAATCACGGTATTGTGGTGTCTATTGGTTCTAAATTTTATTATCTATCGAGCAGTGGTATTACTTCCAATGTTGACCAAGCGATAAAAACGACACAAGATATGCTGTATGACGTCATAAAACGCGCCACAGAGCATTCAATTTATGCAGTCAACAATCAGTTAAAACAAGGCTATATTACCGTTTTAGGGGGAATTAGGCTGGGGATTTGTGGTGAAGTGGTTTATGAAGAAAATAAAGTAAAAACTATCAAAAATTTCTCAGCAATAAATGTCCGCATCCCACACGAAATAAGAAATTGTAGCCTTGATTGTCTGCCTTATATTGTGGAAAATGGGTTTTTAAATACTTTGATTATTTCGCCACCAGGTTGTGGCAAAACTACTTTGATTAGAGATATTTTGTTTCAGTTATCAGAGCATAATTATTGCTATAATGTATTGCTTGTAGACGAAAGATGTGAGATAGCGAATTGTTTTAACGGACAAGCAACTCTAAATGTTGGCAAGTTTACCGATATTTATTCTGGTTGTGACAAGAAGTTTGGGTTTGAAAATGGTGTAAGAAGTATGCGACCAGATATAGTTGTAACTGATGAACTTGCAACAAAAGGTGACTTAGATAGTTTAGAATATGTGGCAAATTGTGGGGTAAAGGTTTTAAGCTCTATTCATGCAAGAGATATTGAAGATTTAAAAACTAAACCTTATTTTAAAACTCTGCTAGATAACAAAATTTTTAAAAGATATATAGTGCTTGGTGACAAAAATGGCCCAGGTACATACCAAGGTATTTATGATGAAAATTTAAGACTAATGTATTGTTAGGTGTTGTATGAAACTATTTTTAAGTTTTGTTTTAGCTTTAAGTATAGTTATATTGGGTGTTTTAATTGCTAACTATTACAAAAAAAGAAATAAGTTTTTTCAAGATGTATCAAATTTTTGTGACGTATTGCTTGGTGAAATAGGTTTCTTGCAGCTCAAACTCTCTGAGATAGTTGACAAGCATAAACAAAACTATGGTATAGATTTTAAAAATCTTTTAAACTTGTTTTCAAACTACTTAAATAATAGCATTGATAAAACTAATTTCCGAAACAAGTTGGTTAAAAGTTGTGCGTTTTTAAATGAAGTTGAATTGGTTGATTTGTTTAATTTTTTTATAAATCTTGGTGGGTTAGATGTCCAAAACGAAACAAATAATATTAACAATTTCAAAAATGCATTTAATAAATATAGAGAT
>JAZRTN010000033.1:0-2598 GCA_045652045.1 Clostridia bacterium | reverse complement strand
GATGCAATCGCAGTTGATACTCACGTTTTTAGAGTGAGTAATAGACTGGGTTTAGCAAAAGCAAAAACACCTTTTGAGTGTGAAAAACAGCTTATGAAATCTGTGCCAAAATCACGTTGGTCACATATACATCACTTATTAGTTTTGTTTGGGAGATACCATTGCAAAGCTATCAAACCCAACTGTAAAGACTGTAAACTAAAACCTTATTGCACTTATTACAAATCATCAAAAACTCGCTAGTACTATGCAAATATCTTTGGTACTATGCAAACTATATTTTGTGGTATTATGCATAGTAGTGGTACAATAAATATGGTTTTTAGGGGATAATATAAGTATTAATTAAAATTAACAAAAGGACAAGGATTAAGAAAAATGTTTATCGATAAAGTAAAAATTTATATAAAAGCAGGCAATGGCGGCAACGGTATTGTTTCTTTTCATAGAGAAAAATATGTCCAAAGAGGTGGTCCAGATGGTGGCAACGGTGGCAAAGGTGGCGACATAATTTTTAGAGTAAACAAAGACCTTAACAACCTTGTATCTTTCCATTATAGCAAACATTTTAGAGCAGAAAATGGTAACCCTGGTGAGAAGAAAAATAGCACAGGTAAAGATGGTAAACCACTTATTATCGAAGTGCCACAAGGTACACTTGTTCGTGATAGCGAAACAAATAAAGTTATCGCTGACCTATATTATGCAGATAAAGATTATGTAATTTTAAAAGGTGGTAGAGGTGGTAAGGGCAATGCTTTTTATGCAACCCCAACAAGACAAGCCCCACATTTTAGTCAACACGGCGAATCTACAAAAGAGTATGCAGTTATCCTAGAACTAAAAACTATTGCAGATGTTGGTTTGATAGGTTTTCCAAACGTAGGCAAAAGCACTTTGCTTTCAACAGTAACAAGTGCAAAACCAAAAATTGCTAACTATCACTTTACAACACTTTCTCCAAACCTAGGTGTTGTTAAATATTACGAACATAGTTTTGTAGTAGCAGATATACCAGGGCTTATTGAAGGTGCTAGTGAAGGCACAGGCTTAGGACACGACTTTTTAAGACACGTAGAGCGTACACGTATGCTCGTACACGTAATTGATATAGCAAGTATAGATGGTAGAGAGCCTTATCAAGATTACTTAACCATCAATGACGAACTTAAAAAGTTCAACACAAAATTGGCCGAACTTCCACAAATAGTTGCTTTAAACAAATGTGACTTATTACAAGATGACGAACCAATCAAAACCTTCAAGTCAAAAATAGACAAAGATGTAAAGGTAGTAGAAATCTCTGCAATCAACAGAAAAAACATTGAGCTTTTAATTAGAGAAATATACAACCTTCTTCAAACTTTACCAAAAGCAGAGCCATTGCCAATCGAAGATTATAACTTTGATGCAAAAGACACAACATCTGTTGAGATTATTTGTATTGACAAAGGCGAATTTGAAGTTGTCGGTGGATATATTGACAACTTAATTAGAGGCGTAGTTTTATCAGATTACGAATCTCAAGCTTACTTCCAAAGAAGACTTAAAGATGATGGTATACTTGATATGCTTAAACAAAAAGGTGCGCAAGAAGGCGACACAGTACGTATTGGCGATATCGAGTTTGAAATAGTAGATTAATTATAAAAGGAAAAATATTATGTTAAATTCAAAACAAAGAGCATTATTAAAAAGTTATGTGTCAACACAAGATAGCGTATGTTTTGTAGGCAAAGACGGTCTTAGCGAAGCAGTAATTGATAGTATCACAAAAGCACTTTTAGCAAGAGAAGTTATCAAAATCACAGTTTTGCAAAATTGTGAGCTTTCTCCAAGAGAAGTGGCAGACCAACTTCAAAACGACCTAAAAGTTGATGTTGTAGCAGTTATAGGCAAAAAAGTTATCGTCTATAAATATTCTGCCAACATCAAAAAACACGTTGACATAAGCGTAAGCAACAAATAATCAATAAATAAAAAGCAACCTTAGTTTTGGTTGCTTTTTTTAGTTTGATTTGTTTTGCCACTTATTAAAAAAGCTAATTATAGCAAAAACAAACATAAGACTAGACATAATAACATAATACAAACTATACCTTATAAAAAAACTACATACAAAAAATATCAACCCACACATCAAGTATCCCTTAGTCTTCTTTTTGTTAAAAGCAGCTAAGCATATTAATTTTAAAGTGTATTTTTTGGAAGTTATAGTGTCGATTGCTTTATCTGGGTAAATTTTAGTCTTTTCAAACAAATCAAAATATATACTATTTTTGTCATAAAATATTACTTCCATATTACTTATGCTGGGATAAAAACTTGCAACGCTTTTATCAATATCAACACACAACACAATTAATTTGCTAGGCTTAATAATAGCCACTTTTCTATATATGTCCATAAACTCATCAAGGCCCACAATCTTGCTATCAAAATAGGGTACTATCATAGTTTTATATTTTTGAAGACTATCGTTCCAAATAAGTATGTTATCCTTTATAACGGTAGGTTTGATAGTTGCAAATATCCTATAAAACAACTCCAAGTTATTTTGTCTTGTATTAAACAAAAGTTGTATGCAATAGTTTTCAA
>JAZRTN010000032.1:0-4921 GCA_045652045.1 Clostridia bacterium | reverse complement strand
CCCTTTATGAGTATTATGTAGAGGCTAAAATGCAAATTGAAAACACTAATATAACAAAAAATAGCAATACAATAACAATATACAAAACAGACAATAAAAAAACAATCTCAAATAATGAGATTGTTTGGGAATAATATTTAGAGAATATTATTTGTTTTGCATAAGTTTTTCTCTTACAAGAGCTTCAACTTCGGCACAAACATCTGGGTTGTTTTGAAGGTATAGCTTAACATTTTCTTTACCTTGGCCGATTTTTTCATCTTTGTAAGAATACCATGCACCACTCTTTTGAATAATATCAAGTTCTGCTGCAAGGTCTAGTATGCAACCCTCATTTGAAATACCTTTACCATAGATAATATCAAACTCAGCTTGTTTAAATGGAGGTGCAAGTTTGTTTTTAACAACTTTAACACGTGTACGGTTACCTACAAATTCGCTACCATCTTTGATTGTGTCAACTTTACGAACATCTAAACGGATACTTGAATAGAATTTAAGAGCTTTACCACCGGTAGTTGTTTCTGGTGAACCAAACATAACACCTACCTTTTCTCTTAATTGGTTAATAAAGATAACACAAGTTTTGCTTTTGTTTGTAATAGCTGTTAATTTTCTAAGAGCTTGGCTCATTAGTCTTGCTTGCAAACCAATAAAGCTATCACCCATTTCGCCTTCGATTTCTGCCTTTGGAGTAAGTGCTGCAACAGAGTCTATAACGATAATGTCAAAAGCTCCACTTCTTACTAATGTTTCGCAAATGTCTAGGGCTTGTTCGCCTGTGTCTGGTTGAGAAACGTAAAGTTCTTCTAGGTTAACACCTAAATTTCCAGCATAGATTGGGTCAAGAGCGTGTTCTGCGTCGATAAATGCAGCTGTTCCACCTAATTTTTGAGCTTGGGCAATCATATGTAAAGATACAGTTGTTTTACCAGAAGATTCTGGACCATATACTTCAATGATTCTACCACGAGGAATACCACCTATTCCTAATGCGTTGTCTAATACTAGGCAACCTGTTGGTATCACTTCGATATTTTGAATTGTTTGCTCACCTAATTTCATGATAGAGCCTTTACCAAATTGCTTTTCGATTTGCAATATAGCTTGCTCTAAAACTTTCTTTTTGTCTTCCATAAATTAAAACTCCTTATGACTATATTATACAGTAGTTTGAGTTAAATGAAAATCATTTTTCTTAATTTTTTTGATTAAATGAAAAAATGCTGCATTGGTTGCTTTTTTGATACGTTCCTCAGAAGAACCGTTCAAAACTTCTTTGTATACATAAATACCTTTCATCGTACCAATACCTATATAGCACACATTATCTACACCGTAAGTAGATAGCACAAAGTCACTTGATGAGTTTTCTAAGGCACCTGCTGCCATTTGATAAGCGATATCATCTGGTGATTTATTTGAATCTAAAAGGTCCTTATCAACCCCCAAAACGTCTATTTTTGAAGTGACGCTTGGAACAATGTAGCTTTCAATCAAAAATTTGTTACCATCTTGGTTTTTCATTAAAAACTGTGATGTTATATTGCCTGCCGTATAGTCTTCGGCAGTAGATAAAGTGATGTTGTTCAAGTTAAGAAGGTCTTTTAGTCGTTCTTCAATAGAAACGTCGCTTTCTGCATAGATATAGTTTGAAAGTCTTTTGTAAATTGAAGTAACAAAGCCATCTATTACTACACTATCAAGTTTGTTTGGATAGTTTATAATAATCTCACCTTCAAGCAACTTTTCGTTGCATAGCACATCTACTTTTTGTTTATTTTTTTTAAGGTCTTTCAAAATAGAAGACATCTCCTGAAAGTTAAGTCCCCATGTTTTGAAAATATATGTACTATTAAGTTTTTTTGCTTGCTCTAACAAAAATGGTAAAACAGATGATACAAACATAATTTTTAACTGTTCGCACTCTTGTGGCATAAAAATTAATAGTTTGTTGTTTTTGCTAATTAAAAAGCCTTGCATAGCGCCTAAATCGTTTGTAATACACCTTGCACTTGCTGGCATAAAAGAATAAGAACTAGATTCTTTAATAGGTGGAATATTAAAATTGCGATAGAATACAGCGACATTGTTTTTTGCATAAGAGTTAGTTACTAGCTCTTGGTCAAAGTATTTTGCAATAGCCTTTTTTGTAACAAAACTATAATCAATTTGATCATCAACGGTAAGTATTATACAATCTGTTTCTTCAAATTCGTTTGTGATACTTTTTAAAATTCTTTCAAACTCTACTTTAATAGTATTATGAGATTGTACATCAAAGCCATTTTTGTATAAATAAGAAGAGATTAGCGCCAAACTATCATTTTTATTAGTTGCAACTAATTCGTTATTACTGACAGTTAAAACACTAATCTTCATACCTTATCCTTCTTTTATTATTTTGATTTTTTTGTTGTAGTTGATTTTTTAGTAGTAGTTTTTGCAGTTGTCTTTGTGGCAGTTTTAGTTGTTGCAGGTTTAGTAGTAGTTTCTTCTTTTACTTCTTCTGTTTTAACTTCTGCTTTTTCTACTTTTTGTTCTGGTTTGTCTTCTGAAAACAATCTACGATTTTTAATCATATAGTTAGCAGCAGAAACAATAGTTAATACTGTTGCTACACCAACAAATACGTAAGTAACAATTTCGATAGCTAAAATTAATTGTTTGCTCATTCCCATACCATCATAAGCATAGATTTGACATAATAAGAACATTAGAGGAATAGCAATATCTTGGATGATAGCTTTGATTTTGCCCCACCAGTCAGCTGCCATTACAAAGCCCTTAGTTGCTGCTAGTTGTCTAAAAATACTGATAAGTAATTCTCTACTGATTATAATGCAACCAACGATTACAGCCCAAATGAAAGGTAGAGAACCACCAAGTAATACTAAGATTAAAGCACAAACGTTTAATAGTTTGTCTGCGATAGAGTCAAGAAGTTTACCAAGTGTTGTAACAAGGTTTCTTGAACGAGCGATATGGCCATCAACCATATCAGTGATAGATGCAACAATAAATACACCTAGTGAAATTAATATTCCGTAAGGAACGATTGGGTCTAATAAATAAAATAAAATCATTACTGGTATCAAAAAGATACGAGACATACTTATACGATTAGGTAAATTCATAATACTTCTCCAAATAAATAATTTTTGTTAGCGTAGCTAACTGTAACATCAACAAAGTCTCCAATATTAACCTGTTTTGTGCTAATAAAATAGATATAAAAGTCGACATCTGGCGATGAGCCATAATATCTACCAAAATATACTCCATCTTTATCGTTGTAACCGTCACAAATTACTTTAAAAGACTTGTTAATCTTTTGTTTGTTGTTGTGTTTAGCAACCTTTGATTGAACTTTTTGTGCCTGTTTAAGGCGTTTTATTTTAGTTCTTAATTTAATTTGATTTTCAAGCTTGTATGCTGCCGTTCCTTCTTCACGAGAATATGCAAAGAATCCAACATTGTCAAGCTTGGCTTGTTTTAAAAATCCTAACAACTCATTAAATTGCTGTTTTGTTTCCCCAGGGAACCCTACCATAAAGGTTGACCTTATGACAATGTCTGGGATTTGTGTTTTGAGTTTTGAAACTAAAATATCTATATTTTTGCTACTACTCTTACGGTTCATCCATTTAAGGATTTCTGTATTGTAGTGTTGCATTGGTATATCTAAGTATTTAACAATTTTGTCGTTAGTTTTTATTTCTTCGATAAGCTCATCAGTGATTCTTTCAGGATAACAATAATGAAGTCTTATCCACTGCAAACCTTTTATTTTTGATAACTTTTTGAGTAAAGGTACAAGAGATGGTTTTTTGTATAAATCTTCGCCATATCTTGTGACGTCTTGTGCTACTACAATAAGTTCTTTTACCCCATTATCAACTAATTTTTGTGCCTCGGCAATTACTTGCTCCATAGGTATCGAGTAGTATCTACCTCTTATGTAAGGGATCTTACAATATGTACAATAGTTGTCGCAGCCGTCTGCTATTTTGAGATAAGCATAGTGGCTAGGGGTTGTTAAAACTCTTGAATTAATTTGATTAGAAAGTGGTTGCAATTTTAATTTTGGTTTGTATAGTTTTGCGATTATGTTGGGTAAATTGTCATAATCAACTGGTTTAACAAAAGCATCAACTTCTGGCATAATAGACTCAAACTTTTTGTCGTTAAGTAATGGTACACACCCAGCAACGATTAGTTTTTCGAGATTTTTATGTTTGAATTGTGCCATTTGTAAAATTGTTTCAAAAGCTTCTTCTCTTGCACTTTGTAAAAACGCACAGGTGTTGACAATTATTATTTGTGCCAAATCTGGGTTAGACACCACATCAAAACCAGCGTTTTTGAGTTTAGTTATGATGTTTTCGGTATCTACCCTGTTTTTGTCACAACCCAGAGATACAAAACCTATTGTCTTTTTGTTTACTGACATAGCTTTACTCTCCTTAATCATCTATATCTACATCACCAAACAATTCATTGAATTGTTCCATAGTGATATAAACGCTGCGGTTTTTATTTCCATCAGATGGCCCAATAAACTTTGCTTTTTCCATTTGGTCAACTATTCTGCCCGAACGTGTAAAGCCTATTGAGAATCTGCGTTGTAGCATTGAGATTGTAGCTTGATTAGTTTCGATACAGTATTTAAGAGCTTTTGGAAGAAGTACGTCCCAACCTTTTTCTGTTTGCTCTGATGGAGCTTGTATAACATTTTGAGGAGTTTCTTCATCAAGATGCTCTATGCTTTCTTGTATGTTATCATCAAAGAAAGTTTCGTTATTTTCTTTTATAAATGTTACAATATCAACAACTTCTTTTGTTGTTACAAACGCGCCTTGTATACGGCATGGCTCTGCGTTTTGCATTGAGAATAACATATCACCTTTACCAAGTAGTT
>JAZRTN010000031.1:0-21194 GCA_045652045.1 Clostridia bacterium | reverse complement strand
GATACTAATAGGTCGAGGGCTTGATCAGAGATGATCTTGACCACTAATTATTGTCAAACACTTAATTTTTTGAAGTTTTCACTAAGTCTAACGAATGTGCAGTTGCCAATGTGGTAATAAATATTTGACAAACAACACAGTTATTGTTATATTATATATAGATATTTCAAAGCAATAGCTTTTAAATATACCATTGTCGGTGACCATAGAGAAAAGGTCCACCCGTTCTCATCTCGAACACGGAAGTTAAGCTTTTCATCGTCGAAAATACTTGGCTGGTAACGGCCCGGAAAAATAGAACATTGCCGACATATCATTAGGACAGGCGCATGAGCCTGTCTTTTTGTTTTTAATAACATATATTATTTATTTGAGTATTTGTCTAAACTAAACAAATATGTTAGTTAAAACTAAAACTACGCCCTTAAAAACTATGTTTTAGTACAATATTAATAATATATAAAATATATTTACAAATAAAAAAAGATAGGAGTTTTTCCTATCTTTTATTTTTTTTATATTTAGTTAAATTCTTGTGATTATTTTTGCTAGTTCTTTTTGTAGGTTTGAAGTAGCTATTTGAGAATATCTATCGTATATTCCTTCTAAGTCTTCGCCTACATAGTCTGAGATGCCTTTTAGTATAACAAGTGGTGTTTTGTTATATTTACATACTTGTGCAACGGCTGAGCCTTCCATATCACACAAATCTATTTCGTATTTGTTAAGGAAGTCTAAGTGAGAGTTTTTGTTACTAAATCTATCTGCTGTACCAAGAGTTACTTCTTTGTATTCAGCTTTGATATTTTGAGTATAGTTATTGCTAATGTATTGATATGGGCTATCATATTCGTTTAATTTGCCTAGTGGACAATTTTCTAGTTCGCTTAAATCAAAGTCGTATTGAATCCATCTATTAACTAAGCATACCAAACCTAGTGGAATCTTTTTGTTTGCACAACCTGCAATACCAACGTTAAATACAACATCAATGTAAGGGTATTCAGCAAGTAAAGCTTGTGTTGCCATAGCGGCATTTACTTTACCAACTCCTGCAATTATTAGTGCTGCCTTGTGTCCTAGCACTGTTCCCTCAACTAGGGGCTTACCTGCAAGTGTTGATTTTTTTGCATTGTCCATATTATTAAGCACACAAACAGCTTCGCTATTTAGTGCTACTATAAATCCTATCATAATTATTTACCTCTATGGTGATTGTATCATTTTTTTAGTTTACTAGTCAATTAATCATATGTTATTGAAAAACAAATGGTTTAGGTGAGTCGTTTTCGTAAACGCAGAAATTAAACTCAACGCCATCTTCTTCTTGTGTAGGTGAGATAGAAACTAAATCCCAATTGTCCATTAAGTCAAGATTTGGAAGATATCTGTCAGCCTCTTTTGAGCCCTTTATTTTAGTTATATAGCCCTTTTTGCAGTATGGGATTAATTGTGTGTAAATACTTGCTCCACCCGTTACAAATACGTCGTCAGGGTCGTAATCTTTGATTATTTCAGCAAGTTCTTTAAAGTTATGCGCTACAATGGTGTCTGGCTCGTTAAAGTCAGGGTTTAGGGTTAAAACAATGTTTGTACGATTCTTTAAAGCTTTACTTCCTGGCAAAGAATAAAAGGTTGTGTCACCCATAATAACTACTTTGTTTATGGTTGTTTGTTTAAAATATTGTAAATCTTGTTTTAGGCTAAATAGTAGTTGGTTTTTGTAGCCTATTGCATAGTTTTGGTCAACAGCAACAATAAAGTTCATAATGTTTCTCCTTATATAGCAACTTCAAATTTATGTTTGTTTGGATTATATTGATAATCAACTAGCTTAAAGCTGTCAACAGTAAAATCATAAAAATTAGTTATACTTTTGTCAATTTCTAGCCTTGGAGCAGGATATTGAGGGTTTTGCATAATTTCTTTAATAATTGGTACGTGTCTATCATAAATATGAGCATCAGATATAACGTGAACAAGTTCGCCAACTTCCAATCCACTAACTTGTGCAAACATGTGTACAAGAATAGCGTATTGGCATACATTCCAGTTGTTAGCTGCAAGCATATCTTGTGAGCGTTGGTTTAGTATTGCGTTTAGCTTGTTTCCTGTAACGTTAAAAGTCACGCTATATGCACAAGGATATAATCCCATTTCGTGTAAATCTTCGAAGTTATAAATATTTGTCATTATACGACGGCTTGCAGGGTTGTGTTTTAAGTCGTACAAAACTCTATCTACTTGGTCAAACATACCTTCTTTGTATTTATGTTTGATGCCTAGTTGATAACCGTATGCTTTACCAATAGAACCGTTTTCGTCTGCCCAGCTATCCCAAATGTGACTGTTTAGGTCTTTGATGTTGTTTGATTTCTTTTGCCATATCCAAAGAAGTTCGTCAACGCAGTTTTTAAACATTGATTTTCTTATTGTAATAACAGGAAACTCTTTTGAAAGGTCATATCTGTTTACAATACAAAACTTTTTGATTGTGTGGGCTGGTGTACCATCTGCCCATTTTGGTCTAACATCAAGATGTTCGTCTGAGATGCCGTGGTTAATAATTTCGTTGCAGTTTTCTATAAAAACTTGATCTGCATAACTCATAATTAATATCTCCTTTTTTGCTAGTTTTAGTTTAATTTAACTAAATTTTTTAGTCAACAAAAATACAACTTAAATAAAAAAATAAATAAACACAACTAGTTTAATTTGACTAAACGGTATTTTGTTAATATACTTTTTATGGAGAATATAAATGCTTAAATATCAATTAATACCATATACTGAGCAAGATTATCAGTTTATATATGATACAAAAAAGGTTTTATATTATAGTTATGTAGAGCAAAACTATGGCAAGTGGGACGAAGAGGTTCAACAAAAATACTTTGAAGATTTTATGAAAGAGCGCTCAAAACATATTCTAATTATAATGGTTGATGGAAAGAAAGCTGGTTTTGCAGAAGGTTGTGAAATTACATCTTATGCTTATGAACAAGGCAATATATGTTTGCTTAAACCTTTTCAAAACAAAGGCATAGGTAGTGACATATTAATGAATGTCTGCAAAACAAATAAAAATCATGATGTATATATAAGAGTCTTTAAACAAAATAGAGCCAAAGCATTGTACGAAAGATTAGGCTTTGAAGTTTATGAAGAATCAGACTCTCACTATAAAATGGTAAGAAAAGCCAGCCTAAACACGGAGGAATAAAATGCTAATAGAAATAGTTAAGGATAACGAGTTAGAACAAGTGCACGAGATGATTGCAAGAAGTTGCAGTTATTCTTTTCCAACTTACTATCCACAAGGATCAATAGATTATATTATTGAAGAAGCGTTGTGCCTAGACAACTTAAAAAAGAGGGCTTCGTACACACACTTTTATGTTGCAAAAGACCAAGATAAAATTATCGGTTGTGGAGCAATAGGTCCATACTGGGATAGTCCAACAGAAAGTAGTCTATTTACAATATTTGTAGACCCAGCATATCAAGGTAAAGGTGTCGGTAGAAAAATCGTTGAAATTTTAGAGCAAGACGAATACGGACTAAGAGCAAATCGTATTGAAGTTCCTGCTAGTATTGTAGGCATACCTTTTTATAAAAAGATGGGTTACACTCACAAAAATGGTGAACTAGTTTATGAAGACGGACACTTTGCTATGGAGAAATATTTTAAAAGATAAAGGTATATAATTTTATGAAAATATATCTAATAAGACATGGGCAAACTGATCGTAATAAACAAAAAAGATTGCAAGGAAGAAATGGTTTGCCACTTAATCAAGAAGGTGTAAACCAAGCAAAACTATTGGGTGAAAAATTAAAAAATATAGGGTTCGATTTTGTGTACTCTTCACCACAACAAAGAGCAGTTGAGACAGCAACAATTGTAACCGATAAAACTCCCATTATTGACAATAGAATTGATGTGTTTAATTTGGGTAGTGCAGATGGATTGCTTGTGGAAGAAGCAGTTGCTTTTTTTAAAGTTATCCCCGACCCAACAGTCTATGAAGGGGTAGAAATTATTGATGACTTTATAAAAAGGGTGTATGCTTTTATGGACGAACTTGTCACAAAGTATAAAGACCAAAATGTGACAATTGCAATCTGTGGACATAAGTGTACAACAGGGTGTATGTCAGCATATTTTGAAGGTATGCCTAAGGACAAAAACTTTCTAAATTTGTCTGTTAAAAATGGTGACTGCAAAATATACGACTATACGTTCGGAAAATAACAAAAATTTTACAGACGTTTTTGATAGCTAAACACTTGCTTAAAATGGTCAAAAACGCCGTGTTTTTTGTATAAATTTACTCAAAATAAGCGCCGACCAATTGGTTTAAACATAAAAATTTTAAGCTATATCGCCCTAAAATAGGCAAGTCTTACCTTCGACTAATCGGTCGATAGGTAAAATTCTACCTTTTTAATAAATTTTAGTAAAACCGGGCAAGTTTAACCCCATAAAAATACTATTTTTAAGCTAAAATTTCGTGCAAAATTTAATCAAAAATAGTCCTAGTTTTTTTGCTAATTTAAACACAAAAAATATATTTAAAAAGGGGATAAAATTATGAAGATATTTTATGTTCATCATGCTATGAGAGACAAAGGAAATCCACCTTCGCAAGATGATGGATTGACTACGCTAGGCGTTAAAGACGCAACCCTTATGGGTGAACTATTTTTAGAAGGCCAAAACAAAGGACTTAATATAAAAGCAATTTATACTTCACCTTTTAAAAGATGTCTTCAAACAGCCGAGCTTATTGCAAAACACTTAAACGTTCCTATAATATCTGAGCCAAGATTTAATGAGTTTGGCAGTGTGTTTTATGCTGTAAAAAATCAAGTTGACCCTAACCAAAAAGAAACTTGGCTTGACTGTCAAAACAGAATAATAAAAGCCCTTGAAGATATTGTCTCAACACATAACAACGAAGATACAATCTTGTGTGTAACAAGTGGGGTTAACCTTGCTGCGTTTATTGCATTTGCTTTCAATATTTCTCCTAGCGAAACACTTCCTTTTCCACAAGTGCCAAGTTGTTCGCCAATAGGCTTTGATATTAATAAATAGTTTTTTTAAAAGGAGTTTATTATGAACAAAATTCTTATAACAGGTGGAGCTGGTTTTATTGGACTAAACCTAAGTGTAGAGTTAATAAACTTGGGTTATGAAGTAGTTGTAATAGACGACTTAAAAAACGCATACAAAACCCATATTAATAGTTTAATAAAACTGTTTGGCGACAAAATAAGGTTTTATAAACAAGACATAAGAGACTATAATACATTAAAACAGATCGCTTTACAAGAAAACATTGATAAAGTTATGCATCTTGCTGCAAAAAAATATATCGCAGAAAGTTTCAAAAAGCCAAAACTATATTATGATAACAATATGCAAAGTCTCGATTGTGTTTTGAGATTGTGTGGCGAACTTAACATTAATAAACTTATGTTTGCCTCATCAATAACAGTCTATGGCAATCCTGCACGTCTTCCTATAAAAGAAGAGGACGAACTTAAACCAATCTCTCCTTATGCAGAAACAAAAATGCTAGGCGAAAAATCAATTTTAAACTGGTCACAACATAACCCTAATTGTTGTGTTTGTATATACAGATTTACAAATCCCGTTGGAGCAAACACAAATTATATGCTAGGCGACCACCCAAAATATCTAGACAAACCACTTGTGCCATACCTTATAGAGTGCGCAATAGACAATAAGCCTATTGTATTAAACGGCAACTCTTATCCAACAAGAGATGGCACGCCAATAAGAGACTATATACATGTAAGTGATTTGGCTAAAATTGTAGCCAACTCATTTACTCAAAACATAAATTCTAATTATAACGTATACAATGTAGGCTGTGGCGAAAATGGCTATACTGTATTAGAGATAGTATCTGCTGTAAGTAAAGCTGCTCAAAAACCCCTTAACTATACTTTTGGTCCAGAGCGAAAAGGTGATATACATAAACTTGTTGCAGATAACTTAAAAATAACAAACAACTTTGGCATTAAACCTGAAAAAGATATATTTGATATGGTAAAATCACAAATTGATTTTAACAATTTTATAAAAAAATAAACACAATTAAAAAAACATAAACAGTCCGGTTTATGTTTTTTTTGTGTAACTAACAAATATTTTAATTAATCATTTTGTTAATACAAAAAGCAGTGATATAATGTTTTTAGGTGAAATTATGAGAACATTGTATATTATTACAGGACCTGCGGGAGTAGGTAAAAGCACAATATCAAATATGCTAGCAAACAGCCTTTCAAAAAGTAGCCTTATAGAAGGGGACGACATATACCATATGGTTGCCGGGGGTTATGTTAGCCCTTGGCTAGAAGGTAACCACCTAGAACTATTTTGGCAAAATTGCAAAAGCTTGATATCTAACACTTTAAGTGCTGGCTATGATGTAGTGTTTAACTATATCGTAGGTAAAGAAAACTTACAAGACTTAGCCGACACCTTTAAAGATTACAATGTTAAGTTTGTAGGCCTAATCACCGACGAAAAAACTTTGTTACAGCGTGATAAACTTCGCCCAGAAGATTGTAGAATGGGTGAGAGATGTTTGGTGTTACTAAGAGAGTTTATTGAAGATGGTTTTGATGACAAATATATTTTAGACACATCAAACCTTTCAGTTAGTCAATGTTGTAACGAAATTTTAACAAATAAAAGATTTTTAGTAGGAGAGTAATTATGGCAAAAGGTGATGTAAGTGTTAACATAACAGACACAGTAAAATTTAATTTTAGAGTGGCAGGACTAATTGAGCACAACAATAGAGTATTACTACATATGATGGGCGATGTTGATTTTTGGAATATGCCTGGTGGCAGAGTTCAAGCAGACGAAGATACTTTGACTGCATTAAAAAGAGAACTAGATGAAGAAATCGGCTTTAAAGCAGACAATGCAAAGCTTATCGAAGTAGCAGAAAACTTCTTTGGTTTTGGTGGTAAAAGATACCACGAACTACTATTTGTGTACAAAATCGTAGCTCACGACAGTGATAAAATAACTTCTCAACAAGATTTTGCACCATTTGACAAAACAGATGCAGTGTACCACTGGTTTGATAAGTCAGAAGTAAAAGATGCAAAGTGCTTGCCAAGACTAATTTATGAACTAGCAACTCGTGACACTACAAAATTTATTCATTCTGTTGATATTGATAACAATCGCACTATTTTGGAGTAATTATGAAAAAAGATATAAAACGCACACATAAAATCTTTTTAACTTGTGTGACGGCATTTTGTGTTGTGTTTTTAGTTTTTACCCTTTTTATGGGTATATCAAATAAGTTTATGTCAGAAGCTCAAACTAACATTGTGTTTTGGGTTTGGTTTGGCTTTACTATTGCATGCATAGGTGTTTTTGGTGGGCTGTATTTTCCAATCAAAAAGGCTCTTTTAAAGCATATAATAGAGAGTTATAGCTTTGACCAAACAAAAGTAAAAAAGCTTAAAAAAACACACTTTGAAGTTATTAGTGACCAAATATTAGAACTAGACTTTCAAAAAGACGGCCTTTTAATTAACGAAACCAAGTACGAATATCAAGATTTGCTATTCCAATATAGTGCACTAGATAGTCACTATGCTATCAAACTATACATATCAAAACTTGTAGATTTACAAAACGACATTATGTATATGATAGATGTAGACAAAGACTTGTTTGATTGTTTAAACTTTTATGATTTAAATATTAGAGAGTTTAATGCTTGTCTTGATGAGTTAAAGAAAAAACTTAAAAAATAACCAAATCCCACCCTATAACCTAGGGTGGTTTTTTATTTTGAGTTTAAATATTCCAAAACTCCACACATGATAAGGTAGCAAACATTGTTTTTGTAACTTTCTTGTTGCAATAGTTTTTCTTCTTCGGGGTTGCTAATAAACCCACACTCTACAATAACAGATGGGGTGTCTGTGCAGTTTACCATAAAGTAATCGCCACTAAGCGTAGTCTTTTTTGCGTTGGGCAAGGCAGAGATAAATTGTTTTTGTATGCAGTCTGCTAAGTTTTTTCCAAGAGTACTCCCTTTTTTGTAAAATGTCTGAGCGCCTTTGCTACTAGCTAACCTAAAACTATTCATATGTATTGAAACAACGCAGTTAGGGTTTGTCTTCTCGATTATTTGTTTTCGCTTTTGCATATCGCTCTTTTTTAAGTTTTTGCTGCCGGTCTCATATAATCCATCACTTGTTGTCCTTGTCATAACAACTTTAATCCCAGCGCTAGTTAAATACTCTTTAAGCTTCTTGGCATATTGCAAGTTTAAATCGCTCTCTTTAATCTTAGTTGTTTTGCCAATACTGCCGCCATCAATGCCTCCGTGACCGGCATCAATTACTACTGTAAATTTAGCTGCGCTATTACCAGAAACATATTCAGTCTTATATGCGTTTGCAAAAAACATTACACTAAATACTATTAAAACAATCAGAGCAACAAGCATTTTTTTGGCTTTTATAACAAAAAACACATTTCCCCCAACAATATATATAAATTTTTTTATTTTATAAATTTTTTTAAAATTTTGCTTGACAAACGCCGATTTACCCACTTATCCACAGAGTTATCCACATTTGTCCACACTTTTTGGGTAGTTATCCCCAAAAATTGGGTTATATAGATAATATATTCGACTGTGAAACACATTATTCTGTGGAAATGTTTCACATTTTTTGTGCATTTTGTCTAAAAACAAAGTGTAAGCTACTCAATAAACAACCAAATTGTGGATAAGTATAGTATTAATATATTTAAAAAAGTGTATTTTGTGTATTTGTTTTTGTTTTGTAAACATTTAAGTTTGTGTTATAATCAAGGCATGGAAAAGTTAAACATTAGTTTTGATTTGCCTGCAATTTCACCAAAAGAAATAAATCTAATTAACCCACAGAGCTTGGCTTTTGTAGGGGACGCAGTTTATACACTGTTTGTGAGAAGTTTTTTTTGTGAAACTGACAAGGTAAAAAGTAGAGTTTTACATAAAAAAGTTATTGACTTTGTTAAGGCATCAGCACAAAGCCAAGCGCTTGACAATATTTATGACAGTTTAAACGAAGAAGAAATTGATATTGTAAAAAGAGCAAGAAACACAAAAGTTAACTCTATGGCAAAAAATGCTAAAATGATAGAGTACAAAAAGAGTACAGGTTTTGAAGCTTTATTAGGTTTTTTGTATTTGTCTAACAAAAAGGACAGACTTAATCAAATCTTACATATGGCCGTAGGTGGCTTTGGAGGACATAATGATAATTGAAGGTAAAAATAGCGTTTACGAATCTCTTGTAGCAGGAGTGACTTTTAACAAGCTTATGGTGGCAAGAGGGCTAAACGACGCAAGTAGCAACAAGATTATTGACCTTGCACGAAGCAAAGGTATATTTATAACTTTTGTTGACAAAAAAGTTTTAGACAAATCTAGCGAATCAAAAAGACACCAAGGTTTTATCGCAGATGTTACAGACTATGTTTATAGTGATGTTGATAGCATTATTAAGTATGCTGCAAGCAAGGGGGAACAGCCTTTTGTAGTTATACTTGATGGTATTGAAGATCCACACAACTTTGGTAGCATCATTAGAGTATGTGAGTGTGCTGGTGTGCACGGCATTATTATTCCAAAACAAAGAGCGTGTGCAGTAAATGGCACAGTAATAAAAGTAAGTGCAGGTGCTGTTAACCACTTAAAAATTGCTCGTATTACTAACATTAACCAAACAATTGAGCATCTTAAAAAAGAAGGCTTCTGGATATATTGTGCAGATATGGACGGCGAAGATGTTTATAGAACAAACTTAATTGGCCCACTTGCCTTAGTAATCGG
Source organism: Clostridia bacterium (assembly GCA_045652045.1). Classification (GTDB taxonomy): domain Bacteria; phylum Bacillota; class Clostridia; order Christensenellales; family UBA1242; genus CAKVLS01. The sequence continues at coordinate 11,292 of JAZRTN010000031.1, read as the reverse complement.
TAGCGAAGGTAAGGGCGTTAGCAAACTTACAAAACAAATTAGCGATGGAGCAGTTAAACTTCCAATGTTTGGTAGAGTAAACTCTCTTAATGCTTCAACTGCAACAAGTGCTATTGTTTATGAGATTGTAAGACAAAGGAATTTTAAATGAGTTTAACTGATGAAGTTTTAGTAGAACAAGTAGTAAATGGTGATAGTGAATCTTTTGAAACCTTATACGAAAGATATAAGCCACTAGTTAATTCTATCGCTCGTAAATATTTTTTGGTAGGTGCAGATACTGACGACCTTATACAAGAAGGTACTATGGGGCTATATAGAGCGTGTATGGATTTTAACAAAAACCAAACAGTAGCATCTTTTAAAACTTTTGCCGCCCTTTGTATTAGACGCCGTATATTAACAGCCGTACAAAAAGCCAATCGCAATAAAAACGTACCACTTAATACATACATCTCTATTGATAGCCAGGGTATGTTGGTTGTTGGCGTAAAAAAAGATGGCCAAGACGAAGAGGAAGAAAGTGGAATATATATTAAACCAGACTTTTCTTCACCAGAAAACAACTTGCTTTCACAAGAAAATGTTGACGAAATAAATACTTACATTAACACCCTACTTAGTGATTTTGAAAAGAAAGTTTTAAGTCTTTATGTTGATGGATCTAACTATGTAGAAATTGCAAAAAATTTACAAAAAGACCCTAAAAGCATTGACAATGCACTAAATAGGATTAAAATTAAATTAAAGTTTTTAAGAGAATAAATTAAGGAGATATTATGGCATACCTTGCTTTATATCGTAAGTTTAGACCAACAACTTTTGACGAAGTAATCGGTCAAGACCACATAACAAAAACCCTTATTAACCAAATTAACAAAGGGTCAATAGGTCACGCATACTTGTTTACAGGTAGTCGTGGAACAGGCAAAACAACTTGTGCCAAGATATTTTCTCGTGCAGTTAATTGTCTTAATCCTAAAAACGGTTCACCATGTGGTGAGTGCGAAGTATGTAAAGCCCTAAGCGAAGCAAACAGTGTAGATATTTTAGAAATTGACGCAGCAAGTAACAACCGTGTTGATGAAATCAGAGAACTTAGAGAAAAAATTAAGTACCCACCTATCCATGGCAAATATAAAGTATATATCGTAGACGAAGTGCATATGCTTACAGATAGTGCATTTAACGCTTTGCTTAAAACTCTTGAAGAGCCACCTAAACACGCTATCTTTATTCTTGCAACAACAGAGGTTCACAAACTACCTGCAACTATACTTTCTCGTTGTATGCGTTTTGATTTTAGATTAGTTAGCACAACACTTCTAAGCGACCTTCTAAAAAAGATATTCAAACTTAGCAATATTCTATATGATGACCAATCAGTAGAAGCAATCGCAGCTGCTGGCGAAGGTAGTGTTAGAGATACTCTTTCTATTGCAGACTGCGTAGTTGCTTTTGGTAACGGTAAAGTAGAATATGAGACTGTTCTTAATATTCTAGGTCTTAGCGATAGACAATCAGTAATTAACCTTGCAGAACAAATCATTGATGGTAATGTCGGTGGGGTATTAGACGAAATTAACGCATCATACAACCTAGGCAAAAACTTGATTGTTCTTGCAAAAAATATGACAGTGCATTTTAGAGATTTGCTTGTTATCAAAAACTGTAAAGATAGCAAAACAATTCTTAATCAACCACAAGACATATATGACAAGTTAAAATCACAAGCAGACAAAGTAACTGCAAAAAGACTACTTGAATATATGCAAAAATTTAGCAGTATCGAAGCCGAACTAAAATATTCTCTAAACCCAAGGGTTTTAGTAGAGGTAGTAAGCTTAGAATGTGCTAGCCTGGACGATTTAAAAAAAAACTAATTAAAGAGAACTTTGTGAGCAAGGTTGAAATAGAACAACCACAAAATCAAACAGTAGAAAACTCTGCAAACAACCTTTGGGGGCAAGTGGTATACAACTTGCGTAAAAGTTCTCATACTATACTACATACAGCATGTGGAGATATCAGACAAATTCAACTTAATGGCAACGAGCTTGTTGTCTATGTCGAAGATGATTATCTTTACAATGTAATAAACAAACCAAACAATTTAAAAATTTTAATTGATACAATCAAACAAGTTAATCCAAACGCAAGCCTAAGTATTAAAAAGAGAGAAAGGGCGAGTTTTAATGTCGAAAAAGATATTTTAGAATTAAAGAAAAAGTTTGGAAAAATGTTAACAATAAAATAGGAGATATATTTATGTTTAAAGGTAACTTTGGTGGCTTTGGCGGCGGCAATATGCAAAACATGATTCGCCAAGCTCAAAAAATGCAAGAAGAACTTGCAAGAAAACAAGCTGAACTTGAAGAGTGTGAAGTTTGTGGCGCTAGTGGCGGCGGTATGGTAGAAGTTGCAATGACTGGTAAAGGCATTGTAAAATCAGTAAGAATCAAACCAGAAGCTGTTGACCCAGATGATGTAGAAATGCTAGAAGACTTAATTTTAGCAGCAATCAATGATGCAAAAGCACAAGTTGATGTTTTAAAGAAGGAAAAATTAGGCGCAATGGCTGACGGGGGTATGTTTTAATAATGGCAAACAATGTTAAGTCCTTAGACAAATTAATAGGGGCTTTTATGATGTTGCCAGGTGTTGGTTACAAAACTGCTCAAAGATATGCTTATAGCATACTTAACGCAGATGCAGGAGAAGTAAAAAACCTTTCACAAGCCCTAGTTGATGCAAAAACCAATATTAAATTTTGTAGTGTTTGTGGCAATTTTAGCGAAAACGATACTTGCGAAATTTGTGCAAATAGACAAAGCAAAATTATTTGCGTAGTAAAAGAGCCAAAAGATGTAGCAGTTTTAGAAAAAGTAAGAAACTTAAATTGTTTGTATCACGTTTTGCACGGTTGTATTAATCCATTAGAAGGCAAAGGCCCAGATGATATTAGAATAAAAGAACTTTTAACCCGTGTTAATAGTGATGATATTCAAGAAGTTATTATGGCTACAAACCCTGATGTAGAAGGTGAAGCAACAGCATTGTACGTTTCAAAACTTCTAAAACCACTTAACATTAAAGTTACACGCTTAGCCCAAGGCATTGCTATGGGTAGCGAACTTGAATATGCCGACGAAGTAACTTTAACTCGTGCAATTGAGAGTAGAAAAGAAATATAATAAACACTATGTAGTAACCCTACATAGTTTTTTATAATAAAAGGAAAAATACAATTTGAAAAATGTTTTATTAATAACCGACCCAAACGAAGATACAGACGACCTTGTTTCGTTGATTTTTGCAAGTGCCTTGATAAAAATTAATAAAATCAACTTGCTTGGCATAGTTGCAACTGTTGGTGACAAAAATATTAGACAAAAAAGAGCTATGTACGCAAAAGGCATTATGAATATTCTAAAAACAGATGTTCCAGTGTGTGTTGGCAGTGATTACAAAATTGACCTTGCTACAAGAAAATTGCAAGATGATATATTTTTAGATAGTAAGTACTTGGATAAAATTTTGTTGAAAGGCGCAGATATTGTAAGTAATGCCCAACAATTTATGGCTAAGACCTTGGAGCAAGCCCAAGACAACTCTATAACTATTGTTGATATTGCAGGTATGACAGATTTAAGTGTATTAATTAAAGAAAATGGTGCACTTTTTAACAAAAAAGTTAAAGATGTATATCTTATGAGTAATTTTGACCAAACAAAAAGCGAAAACGGTTATCTTCCAGACTTTAACGCTCATAACAACCAAATTGATACACAGGCGGCGAGTTTTGTGTATGAATATTTGCAAAAGTCAAATATTAGAACTTTTGTTGTTAATAGTAAAAATACAAAAAAAGTCCCTGTTTCTATGAAATACTATGAAGACATCAAAGTTATCGACAGTATGATTTCAAAGCACGCTTACGAAATTCAAAAAGAAGGCTTAAAAAGACATTATGACAATATTTTGGTAGGCAAAGCGCAAGAAAAGTATACTATTGAGTGGTTTTACAAAACATATACAACATATAAAGATTTTGATCCAAAACCATTTGATGAAGTATGGAAACACGTAAACAGACTTTATCTATACGACCCGTTGACACTGCTTGCTTGCATTGACGAATATAGAGAAGATTATTTTGAGTGTCACAAGTTTGGAAATCTTCAACTATGTGGGCCAAAAAATTTAGACGCTATATATAGAATTTTTAACGACTTACCAAAAATTGCAATTAATTTTTAGATTAAACCCCAAAAGCACCTAATTTTTAGGTGTTTTTTTATTAACAAAACAATAACCATCGTCATATACATTACAAATGTATTTTAGGAGTAGCCGTGGAGTATAATGATCGTAATAATACTTTGGATTTTAACGCTTTTGAAAAAATGGTAAAAGAATATAATTCCAAAGTATACAAATTTAATAATGTTAGTGTTTATAAATTTGATATAAACAGTGTTTTTAAAAGTCAATTAGAGAGCGTATTGAATATAATTTATAGCATAGATTTAAAGCGAATTAGGTGTAAATTTAGCAATAAAAACTTGTCTACAAAGCTTCAATTAGATAAGTTAAATAGAGAGGTTTTTGACCTCTATAACAAGCTCTATAAAACAAGCTACCTTATGCCAATCCAGACAAAAATAGATTGCGTTTGCGACTCAAATAATAGCCAAATTAGCGATTATTTTAGGTTAATAAAGGCGCTTATAAATTGTGATTTTTATATGTTAGAAAACCCTTATAAAGACAATTTTAAAAATATGATTTATAGGTATTTTGTGCTTGTTTTTAGGCTTTTTTGTGCTTAAAATTACCATATTTTAACATTTCACGCAAGTATATATCTTGCGTGTTTTTTATTGTTTTTGTTGTGATAATTTTGGTAAGCATTGTTCTATAAAATTAGCCAAATTTTGCCCTAAAAAATTGCTGTTTTTAGGCTGTCAAAAAATATATACTTTAAGCCAAAAATATGTGCAATTTTCTTGCAAAAAACGACTCATTTGTTTATAATATAATTATTAATAATATATAATCGCATTTTTGTAGATTTTATTGCCTAATTAGGCACTCAAAAATGTGATTAAATTTTGTAAATTATTTTTGAAAACTTTACAAATAATAATTTATGAAATTACAAAGATATTTCAACTTATGAGGAGAAGTAATTATGGCAACTTCAAGACGCAGAGGGATTATCGCAGTTATAGTAACATGTTTGGTGGTTATTTTAGGTGTCACCATCTTTTTGCTATACACTGGCAGAACAGTTAGCGTAAGGTTCGAAACAGGTAACGGACCTAGAATTAATAATATCGTGTTAAAGGTGGGCGATACGCCCGAGCAGCCGGAGGACCCGGAACATGCTGACCCAGGATATTATTTCGCTGGTTGGTATATTGATGAAAACTATGAGGTAGAATACGACTGGGATATGCCAGTTGAGAAAAATACCACAGTTTTTGTTAAATGGGAACCTAGGGTTTATTCCGTTAATATCTTGCGTAAGACCAACGGTGGTTATTATGAAGTATTGCACACAATTGCAGGTAAGTATACTTCTACCGTAGAGTTGCCAACGGAAGATACTAGAAACGAAAATTACCCTGCTGATGCGCCAAATCCAGATCCGAAAGAACTTTATAAGTTCCAACGTACTAATTACGACTTCTTAGGTTTTTCATATGAAGATGATGACACTTACGAGGTAGACTTACTACCAGGTGCTTCTTATACAATGCCAAATAGAGCAACAAACATTTTTGCTGTGTTCCGTGGAGAACAAAATACTTTCCAATTTTATTCAAACTCAGCTAGTGGTATCGTTGCCGATAGATATGGCAATATCAACGAATATTTCACAATTCCAACAAGCGACGGCTTGTATTATAAATATCACACATTTGTGTGCTGGAATACACAACAAGATGGTTCAGGAATAGATTATTATCCTGGTTCACAAATTAAAGTTACTTCAAGTGCGACAGTTGAACTTTATGCACAATGGGAGCGCAACAAAGTTAATGTTTTAATTGGCGCAAACGAAGGCGAAGGAACAATTGGTGAAAACGACACAAACCTTGTTGATGCTGGCCTACTTGGTGGTTATCCATTAGGAGCAATTACTCCTCCAACAAGAGAAGGTTACAGACTAATGTCATATAATACTCAACCAGATGGTTCAGGTGTTACATATGGTCTTAACGATGTTATTCCAATTGAAGAAGAAGATGTTAACATTTATGCTCAATGGGCACTAATTGTTAACGTATTATACGATTACAATGGTTATGCAGGCGATCCTGTTGAAAACTTAGAGCCTCATGCAGGTATCGCAGGAGAGAGTTTCACTCTTAGAAGTTTGCCTACTGGCATGGAAAGACCAAACTTTGATTTCTTAGGTTGGGACATAGATCCAGACGCAAATAGTCCAACATACACTTCAGGCAATACTTTTAATATTACACACGAACACACAAATGATGTGGTTTTGTATGCAATATGGCAAGGTGTAGAAAGAAAGTTAATATTCCACAACAATGGTGGTGGCGGTGGCAACATCGAAATCAACTCATTCCATGGAAGAAAATACCTAATCGACAAAACAGTAAAGCACTCAGATCCAGGTTATAAATTTGTTGGTTGGAATACAAAAGAAAATGGCACAGGTGTTACATATCCTGTAGGATCAATCTTTGTTATTGGCGAAAACTTGGTTGACGGAGCTTCAACTCTATATGCTATGTGGGAGCCACATGAGTTTCTTGTAAACTACTATTTACAAGGTGGTACTTGTACATTTGATACTGAAGAAACAACATGTTATGTTGTAGAGACTAAATACAAATCTTCAGTGACATTAATTCACTCATCAGCAACTCTTTACAAAACTGGTTATCGCTTTATGGGTTGGGGATTAAGTAGTAATTCTTCAATTGCAGAGTACTACGATGTTCCAGGTGGTCCTAACTGGACAATTGAAATGCCTGCAAGAAATCTAAACCTATTTGCCATTTGGCTTCAAGAATATACAATAACTTTTGACGCAAATGGTGGTGGCGGTGCTATTGAACCTATTAGCAATGTTATTATTGGGCAAGAAATCACTCTGCCAGACAGTGCAGCTGGTTTTGCAGGTAACATTGGTTTTAGCAGAAATAATTATGATTTAATTTCTTGGGCAAACGCAGCAGAAGGTGGCCTAGAATATGCATTTGGCGAAACAATTGTTTTTGAAAATGCGGCAAACACAACAATATATGCTGTTTGGAAAGGTCAAGCTAGACATATTTATGTTTATAACAATATTGACAACGCAAACTATGCTGTTGATATTGTGGGTTATTATGGTGAAAGAATTGCTATAGAATTTGACAGTCCTCTTAATCACACAGATGCAGGTTATGAGCTTTCAGGATTCGCATTAACTCCAACAGGCCAAAAACATCATAATTATGGTGACGTAATTCGTGCACCAGAGGCAACTCATATCAATTTATACGCTTTGTGGGCAAAGAAAGAATTCCCTATCGAATACAACCTAAATGGTGGTTTGTATGAGGGTTCTGATAGTATGGTAGCATATAATGGCTATGCAGAATATCAATCAACAGTTACTATCCCAGACAAAATTCCAACAAGAGATGGATATAGTTTTATGGGATGGAGCGAAAAAATAAATCCAAACAAGCAACAAGATACTATTTATCAACCAGGTGCTTCTTTCACAATACCAAGCAGAGCAACAGTTTTATATGTTTATTGGGAAAAATCATATACTCTTATTTATAATTCAAACGGTGGTATCTTAGGCGAAAACCCAGATATTGAACCTATTACTAAAGGTAAAGGCGAAACAGTTGTTGTTGAGAACACCCCATATGTAAGAGAAAACTATGAGTTTGTTAACTGGAATACTCGTCAAGATGGCCTAGGCACAACCTATGCAGTACGATCAGAATTTATATTTACAGCAGACACAACTCTTTATGCAATCTGGAGAGGTAAGGAAGTTACAATTAAATTAAATGTAAGTGGAGCTTCTAACATTAATATTTTACCAGTGCCTAGATATGGAGATGTGCTTGACTTAGCTTCTAGATCAATATCTGCCCCAGAAGGTATGGCACTAGTTGGCTGGGCAGACGAAAATGATCCAGAAACAGTACTTTGGACAAACTCTTATCCTGTAGACGATGTTGATAGACATGTATTGGTAGCAGTTTGGACTCCAAAAGTTTACAAACTACTAATCAAACTTAACGGTGGTATTTATCAAAACAGTTATGAAGATATCAAACTAGATGTTAAATATCAAGAAGAAGTAAACTTAGAAACTTATGCAACAAACTTAAAATATACTGGACATAAACTACAAGGTTTTACATTAGTACAAAATGCAGTATTCCCTGATTACTATACTTCAGGTGATGGAGCAATCCTAACAATGTCTGCAAAGAATACTACACTTTACGCTAAATGGGATAAACTTGCAGTTTTAACATATGATGCTAACTATGAAGGACCAGAAGACATTGTTAAAGAAATGTCACTAAACGAATCATTTATTTTACCAACTCTAGAACGTGAAAATTATTATTTCAAGGGCTGGTCACAAAGTCAAACAGCAACTTCTCCAGATGCGGGATTAAACTCTGGTGATAGATATACCGTTACAGTAATAAGAGACTTAGTATTCTATGCTGTATGGGAAGGTCACGCTAGAATAGTTGTCCTTAATGGTAATGGCGCAGAAGGCGTTTCTGGTGAAACTGTACTTGACGAAGTTAAATATGGCCAAGCTGTTAACTTAACTCCTTATAGATTAAGTCAACTAAACGTTGGTTATGAATTTGCTGGTTGGAGTACAACTTCTGGCGAAGGCAATATAACAAACCTTATTAGCGGTGATTATATTGTTAGCAGTTCAGATGTGGAAGTAACTTTATACGCTGTTTGGGTAAAACGTAACTTTGTTATTAGGTTTATTGCTTGGGATAAACAAGTAAGACAACTTACTAGAGAATATGATTCTACTGTAGACTTACAATCTATTGTTGTAACAGAAATAGGTTATCAATTCTTGGGTTGGTCAGAAGATGACTTAGCTACAGAGCCAGATTATACAACAGAATATAAGGTTCCAAGTAGAGATACAACTCTATATGCTATTTGGGATGAACTAGATGCTCAATTAATATTCATGAACGATTCTTCTATGTATAATGGCGTAATCTTTACAGGGGCTTGTGCAAGACCAAATGGTACAGACTCATTCTCTATTAAAGCCCTTTTAGGTTTGCCTTCTACACTTCCTTCTAACTATATTGAGCCGGGCAATGGTATGTACTACCCAGTACATAAATTTGTAGGCTGGAAATTATTGAAAGATGGCGTGTTAGGCGAAACATTATATACTGCTGGCGAATCTTTTGTATTACAAGAGAGAGTTGCACACTTGTTCTATGCTCAATGGGAAGTTAACTACATTACAGTATTAATTGATGCTAATGGTGGTGTAATTGATGGATCTACTTCAAAAATGATAAGCATTAGAGAAAATGATTCATTAACTATTCCTACCAAAGAAGAAGTTACAAGAAATGGTTATAGATTAACATCATTTACAACAACTTCTGGTGATAGACTAAATCCATCAACAGTAGCAACTCCTGTACAACTTACAATAACTACTGCTTTAGTTAAAGATGAAGTTGTTAAAATAACTGCTCAATGGGTTAGACAATATTCAATTTCATTTAAAATAAACGTTCCTCAAACAGAAATTGACGGTGGTCTTGCTAGTGGCGAGATGGAAACAGTTTATGTTGATAGTGGAACAAACTATACTATTCCAACCGGAACATTTACTCGTACAAACTATAGTTTTTCAACTTGGAATTTAAACTCTATAGGAACAGGCGACGAGAGAACGCCAGGACTACAATATCAAATCTCAGCAGATACTACACTTTATGCTGTATGGCTTGGCGATGCGAGAAGTGTGACCTTCCATTATAACGGCAACGTTGATGCTGCTGGAAACTCTACAACAACTGTTTTAGAAACTAGATTTGGTGTAATTATTAACCTTGTTGATTACCAAGGTGTTCACTATTCAAATGGTATGACACTTGGTGGTTGGAAGTTTGATAGAAACGGAACCTCAATGAACTATAGATTCTCAGGAACTTACAATGTTGGTAGTGCAGGCGATAATCCAGCAGGTATCATTTTGTATGCGCACTGGGAACAAGCTGACTTTAATGTTACATATGATGCAAATGGTGGCCAGTTTATGGATGGCGAAACTCAAAAAACAATCATTGCAAAATATAACAATCCGGTAACAATTGAAGTTGGAACAGAATATTATCCTGTAAATCCTACTTCAGAAGAGAGAGCTTATGAAATTGTTGGTTGGTCTACTACAAAGAATTTAGCTTACAATTCAACTTTATCAGACACTTTAGATACAACTCTAAAAGCTATTGACCCTTCTGTAATTTATACAAGAAACGAAAATAATGACAGTTTATGTCATGGTTTCTTGATGTCAGATAGAAGCATAGTTTTATATGCTATTTGGAAACCATTGGCTTGGACAATTGAGTATACTAGTGATGGTGCTCAACAAGGCGAAAGAACCAGTGCTTTATATGGACAAACAATGATTTTAAGAAGTGGTGTTACAAAAGACGACCACGTATTTAAATATTGGAGATATACAAACGCAGATACTTCAGAAAGCATTGACTATAATGAGGGTGGTCAGTTTAAACTTGATTTCTCATTTATGTCTTCTGAAGATAAGATGGACAAAATTATTCAATTAGAAGCTGTTTGGACTCCACAATCTGTTACTATAAGATTTGTTGCTAATGATGGCGTCTTCAAGCAAGATGGTGCGACTCAAAAAGTATATGATACATTTGTTGGAAGAACATACACATTCCCTAATGTAAGAGAACCAGATGAAAGCTGGCAACTATTTAGAGAAAACTATGCATTGGTTGCATTCGCAACAGAGCCAGATGGTAGTGGTAGTGATTGGAATCCTGGTGAGACAATTACTATTCCTTCATTATCAGCACTTGGTGGTAACGAACTAGTAGTGTATGCAATTTGGGTAGAGGCAGAAGCATATATCTATGATGCTAACCCAGAAAACAATGTTTACTACGAAACATTAAAAGCAGCAGTTTCAGACACTGCTACTATGGACAGTGCTACAATCGGTATATTGAAAGACAAGTCGGATCGTAGCCA
>JAZRTN010000030.1:0-5273 GCA_045652045.1 Clostridia bacterium | reverse complement strand
ACTATAACAGGTGATAGCACATATGAAAGCATTACAATGAAATTTATGCTTTCTGTCACTGGTTAATCCTAAACAAAAAAAGACCACAAAATTTGTGGTCTTTTTTATTTTTATCAATATTAAATTAATAATTTATATTATGTAAATGTACGCCGTTATTGTTATACCCATTATTGCAACAGTATTTATTAAACTAAAACAAAAAGCACCCTATAAAGGGGTGCTTTTTTATTAAAATTTTAATATAGATTAAAGTGAATCTTTAAAGTTTTTACCAAACTTTAATGCTGGAACTTTGCAAGCTGCGATTTCAATCTTTTGTTTTGTTAGAGGATTGATACCTGTTCTTGCTGCTCTTTCTTTAACACTGAAAGTACCGAAACCAGCTAGACTGATTGTGTCACCAGCTTGAAGAGCTTCTGCTACTGTTCCTACAAATGCATTGTAAGCTGCTTCTGCTTGTTTTGTTGTAAATTCACCTTTTTCTGCTATGCTTTTGATAAATTCGCCTTTGTTCATAAATTTTTAATTACTCCTTTTTATGTGGTTAAATTTATCCTTCTGGATGTCTAAATTATATCACAAAAAACATATTTCTCCTATTAATTTAAACCACTTTTACTAATATTATGCCCATTTTAAGCGATATATAGCCTATTTTTAGGCAAAAATTTGACTAAATATAGAATTTTATTATAATTATAGTATATTTATTAAGGGGGAATACTTGTTTGCACACAATCAATATTAAACTAGATAATCCACCAGCAGATGTGGCTGTTGCTAATTTGCAGCAAGAAATTGAGCTATGCTCTCTTGCAAAAATTGATGTAATAAAAGTCATACATGGTTACGGCTCTCATGGCAAAGGTGGACTTATAAAAACCGAAATAACAAAACTTCTAAAAACACTAAAAGCAAAAAAGAAAATTATAGACTTTATCCCTGGCGAACATTTTAGTCAAAGTCTTAAATATTACAAAAAACTTGTTGAAGTGTATCCAGAAATTATCTTAGATAGTGATTTATATCCACCAAATTTTGGGCTAACTCTTGTTATACTTAAACTAGGTGGCTTTGGCAATATTTAAACAAGTTAGGTTTATTTGTAACAAACCTTTTTTAAAATAAATAATTTATGATATACTTTATTTAGGTAAAAATTATGACAAAAGAAAATATACACAAAGGCCATAGAGAAAGGTTGAGAACATTAGCAAAGACAGTAGGCATTGACAATATGCCAGAACATCAAGCACTTGAACTTATACTATCATTTGTTATCGCTCAAAAAGATACCAACCCAATCGCCCATGCGCTTATTAAAGAGTTTGGTTCAATAAGTAGTGTGTTTGAAGCAAGCACCGAAAACTTAACCAAAGTAAAAGGTGTTGGCACAGTTGCAGCAGAGTTTTTGCAATTATGTTCAAAAATTCCACTTGTATATAAAAAGAGCAAGCTTGCAAGCAAACAAGTTTTAGATAGACCAAGTGCTGTTATAAAATATTTAAATAGCGTTATTGATATCGCTGATACAGAAAAGTTTTATGTATCTTACTTAAACGCAAGATGTGAGCTTATAAAAACAGAAGCTCTCGGCAGTGGCTCAACTTCAAAAATTGTAGTTAACATTAAAGATTTACTACAAAACATACTAAAACTGCCAACAACAGGTATTATTATATGTCATACTCACCCAAATGGCATAGCAAAACCATCTTACGAGGATTCTCAATTTACAAGACAAGTAATGATGTGTTTAAAAACTGTTGGCTTAAAATTACTAGACCACATAATTTTAAGTCACGATGGCAATTATAGTTTTTTAAACAATGGTGACTTAACAAAATACGAACATGAGCTAGATAGCTTGTTACAAAAAGTTGACTATATAGCTGAGTTTGAAAGACCTTTTGTAAAAGACTAAACAAAAAAGACTGTATTATGACAGTCTTTTTTTTTATTTGTCTATTTTTAAATTATACATACCGATTGGCTGATTAATGTTACTAAAAACTATTTGCAAAACATCTTTCTTTTTTAGCGAAACATCACACTCAATTACAATCTTTGATTTGTTAGACACTGCATAATTGTCTATTTGTAATTGTTTGCCATTTAATACAAGTCCTATTTGTTCTACACTATCAAGGTCTGCTTTTATTTTGAAAGATACTTCTTTTAGTTTAATCTTTTTTGTTACAGTAAAGTTTATTGAAGAATATTCTCTTAGTTCTACATTTTTAGCGTTTTTACTATCAAACTTGTCTAACAAAACTACATCTGTTTTTTCTTGTGAACTTTGGGCGTATATAATTGATACTTTTTTATCAAACACATCACTTGGCTGTACTTTGCTCAAAAACACATATAACACGGCGCTTGTTGCAAGGACAACAAACACTGCAACTAAAATAAGTGCTTTTAAGATGGCTTTTGTTTTTAAATTATTCATTTTATCTACCCATTCCAAAAATATAGTATGATATAAAATTGCTATTATATGGTACGCTAAACGCCACTTTGCCTACAATTTTCTTTTCTGAAATTGGGCCATAAGTTGAGCTGTCTAGACTATATTGTCCACGATTGTCTCCAAGTATAAATATTTGGTCTTCTGAAAGTTTAAGTGGACTTTCTAGTTCTAACCCTTTACTTGTTTTGTAATCTACAAAGTTTTCATAACAGTGGGCCATATTGCTAGCGTTTTTGATATATTTTTCTTCTACCTTTTTATCATTAACGAATAAATAGTATAAGCCATCAGCTTCAAGTTTAATATCTACGCTATCGCCACCCACTGCAACTAATCGCTTAATTACTTTTACTTCTTTAACACCCTTTGAAGTTTGCTCCTTAACCTTGGCAACAATTATGTCTCCTCGCTTTGCTTTACCAAATCTGTTAACATAAACCTTGTCTTGATACTTAGAATCTTCATACTGCTCTCTTGATAAACCTTCTTGAAGTTTTGAGTTGTATGTAGGTTGCATAGATACACCTATTACATCTACTCTTACAAATATAATTGAAAAAATCAAAAAGGCAATAGTAAACATAAACGCAATACCAATAATAACGCTTATTACTATATCATACCACTTGCGTTTGGGGCTATTAAATTGGTTTTTTGCCACTTTTGTCATTTTGCTTATCCTTAATCATTTTTTTTAGTTTCTCGCTAGAAACCATTATTATATGGCCACAAAGGGCACATTTTAATTTAAAATCGGCACCTGTCCTAATAATCTCCCATTGGTTACCACCACATGGGTGAGTTTTTTTAGAAACGACCACGTCGCCAATATTATACATATTATCTCCCAACTAAATTTATTTAAAAAAAATAATATATTAACTATGGTTATATAATATCAAACTTTTAATTTACAACCAAACAAAAACAAACTGCTTTGAAAATTTATTTAAAAAATAAAACCCAAGAATAGACTTGGGCTTTGGATTTAATTTATTAATCGTCTCCCCACTCAGAAAAATCAGGGAAAGCAATTTGGAAGTTATTGCCAACTTCTGCATCAATAGTTGTTGTTTGGTTGGCTAATTTTGATACAGTTTTGATACCTGTAATTAGTTGGCCTTCAAACACAAACCAAATATCGTTTGATGTGTATAGTTGATCATCTTGTGTTGCAACGTGAATTTTTGTTACATCACCTTGGACTGACTTTTCAATAACTGCCCCTGTTACTTCTACATAATTGTTGATTTGCTCTTCAAATGTAGATAGTGTTGGCAAAACTGAAATCATTGTCATAACATCAATTATCCCTGAGCCAACAGGCGCTGATGTTTTAAGACCTGCAACAGACAAATATGCATTGCCTTGATAAACATAAAGATCAGTTGTTTGTCCAAGAACAATAGATTGGAATTTTAATTTCATTGTTTCTGTATTTACCATTGTTGCATGAACTTCATTTTTTATGGTCGCATCGTCACCTTTGATTTCTGTTACCATACTAAGTCTAACAGAGTTGTAAGTTTTTTCAATGTCGTTTTCTTCAGTTTTGGCAGCAGTCAATAATTGTTGAACTTCTCCTGCGCTTGTTGCAACATATTGACCTTTTGTATTAACTTTAACTTGATTAGGATTGCCTTTGTCTTTTTTACCGCACGCACCTAACAAAAAGATACATGGAACAAGGCAAAAACAAATTAAAAATGTTTTTAAAAACTTTTTCATATTTTTCCCCTTATTTTATGACTATAATATATCACACAAAGTATTTTTTGCAAAATATTTTTGCAATCCCTTTCCAAAAATAATACAAAAATCCCTTTTATTATTGACTTTTTGACACATAAAGAGTATACTAACCACGTAAATTATAAAGGAGATTATATTATGAAAAGACCTATGACACTAGTTGCTTCTATTATTGCAACAGTATTCTTTGGTATTGAAGTTTTTGCAACCTTTATCGGTCTTGTAGCCGTTGCAGATTTAGCTTCTTCAGTTGGAGCTTCTCTTCCTGGTTATTTTTATGCCGTTATGGTTATAACACTATTATTTGTTGCAACAAGTTTAGTACTAAACATTTTGTGCATTCCTACATGGAATAAAAGTTTTGAAATTTATAGAAAAAGAAGAGGCGTTCACATTTCAACTCTAGTATTTAACTTCTTATCAGTAGTTATGGTACTTATTGGAACAAGTGAATGGACTTTCTACACAGTTCTATTTATCTTAGCAGTTGTTGCAACAATCGCTCTTTACATTGTTGACCTATGCTTAGAAAACAAAAGAATGGCTAGACAAGGCTATGCAGCTCAACCAAACTATGCTGACTATAATCAACAAGGTTTTGGTTATGCAGAACAACCTCAACAACCAAGCAACTATATCAGCAAAGCTCACGCTGAATATTTCCAACAACCAGCACAAAATGCACAACCACAATACCAACAACCAGCTCAACAAGTTCCACCACAAATCGCAATTCAACCAACTCAACCAAATGGTGCACTTGAAGCTAAGTTAGAAAGACTAAACCAAATGAAAGTTAATGGTTTAATCACAGAAGAAGAATTTACTGCATTAAAGAAAAGCTATATCAAAGAAGCAGTAGATAAAAAATAATCTAAATAAAAATTAAAGATAGCCGTTTGGCTATCTTTTTTTATTGCTATTCTCTGCGATACTACAACAAACTCCGCTTGTAAACACCTTCGAAAAATCATAAACAAATTTAATATTGTTTTTGTTGAACTGCTTATAAATACTTTCCAAAACATCATAATAAACATTCCAG
>JAZRTN010000029.1:0-2474 GCA_045652045.1 Clostridia bacterium | reverse complement strand
CTTGTTTTAGTTTTTGCAATGTCATTGCTGAGATTTCTTGTGGTGAATATGATTTGTCATCAATTTTTACTTTGTAGTCTGTACCCATTTCTCTTTTGATTGATGTTACTGTACGGTCTGGGTTTACTACTGCTTGGCGTTTTGCTACTTGTCCTACAAGTCTCTCGCCTTCTTTATTAAATGCTACAACAGATGGTGTTGTTCTTTCACCTTCTGCGTTTGGTATTACAACTGGCTCTTTACCTTCCATAACGGCTACGCATGAGTTAGTTGTTCCTAAGTCTATACCTATTACTTTTCCCATAATTTTTTAATTCTCCTTTTTATATAAAAAACTTTATGTTTGGGTTTAACTAATTATTATTTTGCTACTACTACTTGGCTATATCTTATAACTTTGCCATCGTAGGTGTAACCAGATTGAACTTCTTCTACGATTGTGTCACTTGCGTGAGAATTGTCTTCGATTAATGCTATTGCATTGTGAAGTGATGGATCAAACTTTTTGCCTATTGCAGGGATACGTTTGATTTTCAGTTTTTCTAATTCGCTTAAAATTGTTTGTTCAATCATTTTGATGCCTTCTAGACAGTTCTTTTCGTGAACTACTTTTTCGGCTTTTTTGAAGTTGTCTAATGCTGGTAAGATTACTTCGCATGCTCTTTTTACGCCTTCTTCTACACCTTCTTTATAAGCGTTTTGGTTATGGCGTTTGTAATTGTCAAAGTCTGCTTGGACATATTTTGCAGTGTTTAGATACATATCTGCTTGTTTTTTTAGTTCTTCGTATTGTTGAAGAGGAACTGTTTGAACTTCTGGTTGTTGGGTTGAATCCTCTGTGTGAACTTTTTTCTTTGGTTCTTGCTTTTCAGAGGAATGTTTTTGTTCGTGTTCCTTAGACATTAGTCGTCCTCCCTATTGTTATAGTTATTAAAACCACGATTTGTATTGATTTGGTCTGCGATATATTTTAGGGCACTGGCGATATTTGCATAATCTATACGCTCTGGACCTATTATACCTACTGAGGCTATTTTGTTACCGTCAATTACGATTGGTGTTGTGATAACTGCACAGTTAAGTAAAGCTGGGCTGTTCATTTCGTCACCGATTTTTACTATTACACCGTCTTCGCTTGATGTATCGAAGATATCTTTTAGCTGTGTTTTGTCGTCAAGTATATTTAAGATGTCTTTGGCTTTATCTACGTTGCTATATTCTGGACTGTTAAGTAATTTAACTATGCCCCTGCTTGTGACATCGCTTCCACTTGATTTTGTGTAATTTTCTAACACGTATACAACTAAGTTGAAGATTTCTTCATATCCTCGCATTACTTCGTGTATTCTATCGCTAAGCTCGTTTGCGTTACTCATCAAAAACTCTACGTTTTTGCCACCGAAGATGTCGGTGAAGATTTTTGAAGCGTTTTCGCAATCTTGCTTGGTAATAGCTGTACTTGCAGATATTGTATTGGTGATAACTCCTGCGTTTGTTTCTATTAAGACAAGTAATTGTCCACTGATTAAGTGGAATACTTTAATAGAGTTTACACACAACTTATCAAAACCATTAAATACTACAACTGCTGGATAGTTTGTTGTTTTTGAAACGGTATCTGCAATTGTCTTAACAATTTCGCTAAGATTGTTGGTACGCATAAACATATCATCTTTGACTGTGGCAATTTCACTCTTTGTTACGGTTGTGTTGTTAAGTATTTCGTTAACAAAAAACCTATAACCCATTGTTGTAGGAACTCTACCACTTGAAGTATGGAGTTGTTTTAAGTAACCCATTTGCTCCAAGGTATTAAGCTCGTTACGTATGGTTGCTGTGCTTAAATCGTGCATCTCTGTTTGTTGAACAAGCAAAGATGTGATTGGGCTAGCTTGCTTGATATAATTGTCAATAGCCGAAAACAATATTTGCTTTTTGCGAGGGCTAAGTTGTGGCATTTGATTATCTTTCATCATAACCTCTTTTTTTTAGCACTCTAAAATTTATATTGTTAGCACTCTTTGTTTCACAGTGCTAATTATATTATATGCACAAAAAAATTAAAGTCAACAAAATAATGACACTAATTTGAAAATTTTTTGTCGAAAGATGTTTTGGTATTAGCTTTATATATAATAATAGTTATTGTTGACAAAACAAAAAAAATACAATATAATGAAATTGTAAGTGAGTAAGGTTATAGGAAAAGTCCTATAGACTCACTTATTTTTTTTACCACAAATTTTTATTTTTTCTTTTATAGTTTCTAATTTTACTTTTTACTTTTATTACCAAAACGAAAATAAGAAGGTTTTGTTTTTCTAAACGTGTTTTCCTTGCATAATGGTAAAACCCCAAATACTGTGTGGTAATTAACCTATAAATACTATATATAATGTATGTAATAAAACCAGCAAAAAAGTAAAGAAAACAAAGGGAAAAATAGTTTTAAACTTTTTTAATTTTTTTTAAAA